>QHVW01000963.1 GCA_003223675.1 Acidobacteriota bacterium | reverse complement strand
GCTGGTGGGGATCTTCCAGGCCGGCTACGCCGAGATCGACAGCCAGATCAAGAGCTCTCCGGACCCGGAGCGCGCCAACGAGAAGCGCGCGTACAAGATCAGCTCGGTCCCGGCGCTCGAACGGACGCTGACGCGGGCGGTCAACATCGAGCTCCAGGGGGTCACCCGCTGGCTGGGCTTCCTCGCCACCACCGCCGCGGCGACCCCCTTCATCGGCCTCTTCGGCACCGTCTGGGGGATCATGCAGGCGTTCAACGACATCGGCCTCCAGGGATCGACCTCGATCGTGGCGGTGGCGCCGGGCATCGCCGAGGCGCTGATCAACACCGCGGCCGGCCTGGCCGCCGCCATCCCCGCCCTGATCGCCTACAACTACTTCTCCCAGCACACCCGCCGCCTGCGCGTGCGGATGGAGGACTTCTCGCTCGAATTCCTCAATCTCGCGGAGCGAAATTTCACTTGAGCGGTATCTAACGAGGAGAGAGGAAGGCGATGGCATTCACTCTGGGCAACGGCAACGGCGACGACGATCCGGTCATGGCCGACATCAACGTCACTCCGCTGGTGGACGTGATGCTGGTGCTGCTGATCATCTTCATGATCGCCGCGCCCATGCTCCACCAGGGGGTCGAGGTGGCGCTCCCCAAGGCGAACGCTCCCAACCTGCCCCTGCGGGTGCAGGACCCGCTGGTGATCTCGATCGACCGCAACGGCCGGATCTACCTGCGGGAGTCGGCGGTGGAGACCGACGAGCTGGTCTCCCGCATCAAGGCCCAGATCGCCGCCCGGGGGGACGACACGGTGTTCCTCAAGGGGGACCGCGACGTGCCTTATGGCAAGGTCATCGAGGTGCTCGACATCCTCCACCAGGGGGGGATCGTGCACGTGGGCATGGTCACCGACCGCCACGCCACGGAAAGGGGGCGGCGCACCTCGTGAGCCTGGCGGTCGACCGCATCCTCGAACGGCGGTCGCGGCGCGAGAGCCGGCGGCCGGAGGCGGCGAGCGTCGCCGCGGCGGTGGCCATCCACGGGATCGCCCTGGCGCTCGTCCTGGTGCTGCCGCGCCTCACCCCGCCGCCACCACCGCTGCCGTTCGTGCCGGTGCAGATCATCCCCGCCCAGGCGCTGGGGGTCCGCCACCCCGCCCCCCGTCCCAAGGTCGAGCAGCCCGCTCCCCCGAAGCCGGAGCCCGCCGCGGAGCCGGAGCCCCCCGCGCCGGAGCCCCCGAAGCCCAAGCCGCCCACACCCAAGCCGGCGAAGGAGGAGGCGCCAACCCTCCCTGAGAAGCCGGACAAGAAGAAGCCCGAGAAGCCCAAGCCGGAGCCCCCCCGACCGGCGGCCACCGGCACGGGCCACAACCCCGCCGGCACCGCCCCGCACGGGGAGGCCAACGGCGAGGCCGGCCGGAAGGGCGCGCCCACGGGCAACCCGCTGGGCACCACCGCGTTCGGCTCGCAGATCGCCGGGCTCGACAACCCGGACTTCAAGTTCGGCTACTACATCGACCAGCTCCTCTCGGCGATCGACTCGAAGTGGGTGCGGCCGCCGCTCGGCAACGACGTGAAGGCCATCATCTCCTTCCGCATCCAGCGCGACGGCAGCCTCACCGACCTCCAGGTCGCCCAGTCGTCGGGGTACAATTCCTTCGACCTCGCCGCGCTGCGCGCGGTGCAGAACGCGTCCCCCTTCGCCCCTCTGCCGAGGGCCTATCGCAACGACTCCCTGGGGGTCACCCTGATCGTCCGCTGACCGCCGATCGAACGAGGTGCCATGAGACCGAGATCCGCCATCCTGACCGTCCTCGCCTGCCTGCTCCTCGCCGGGCTGGCGCTCCTCGCCCAGCAGCCGCCCGCCGCGCAAGCTCCTCCGGCCGCGCCTCAGCAGCCGGGGCAGGTCACGCTGGAGCTCAATCGCGGCGCCCAGGTGCGGAAGATCAAGATCGCCTTCCCCGCCTTCCGCGGGTCTGCGGGGTCCCCCGGGCAGGAGCTCGAGCAGACGGTGCGGCGCGACCTCGACTACTCCGGCTATTTCGAGATCCAGGGGCCGGACGCGCTCTCGGGGCTGGCGCTCTCCGGCGACGTCCAGAAGGACCTCGCGGCCTACCGCTCGACCGGCAACGAGGTCCTGCTGCTGGGCGACATGCGGATGGAGGGGGACAAGCTGGTCTTCGAGGGTCGGGTGCTCGACCTCGGCAGTGGCCAGGCGGTGCTCGCCAAGCGCTACAGCGGCCCCTCCACGGTCAGCCGCCGGATGGCCCACACCTTCGCCGACGAGGTGATCCGCTTCCTGGTGGGCAAGCCGGGGATCGCCCTCTCCGAGATCGCCTTCACCTCGGACCGCGGCGGCGGCGGCAAGGAGATCTGGGTCATGGACTATGACGGGGCGAATCAGCGGCGGATCACCAGCCACCGCTCGACCTCGATGTCCCCGGCCTGGAGCCCCACGGGTGAGTCGCTCGCCTACACCTCGTTCTTCAACGGCCCGCCGGGGATCTACCTCGCCGAGATCGGCAGCGGCCGCAAGCGGCCGGTCGTCACCTCGGGCTCGTTCAACATCAGCCCCAGCTTCGCTCCGGACGGCCGGCGCCTCGCCTTCGCCAGGTCGGTGGAGGGGAACGTCGAGATCTTCACCGCCGGCCTCGACGGCGGCAACCTGCGGCGGCTGACCAATTCGAGCGGCATCGACACCAATCCGGCCTGGAGCCCCAAGGGCGGCGAGATCGCCTTCACCTCCAGCCGCGCCGGCAACCCCGAGATCTACCTGATGGACTCCGAGGGGGCCAACCAGCGGCGGATCAGCTTCGAGGGGACCTACAACGACGGCGCCGCCTGGAGCCCCGAGGGGGACCTGCTCGCCTACACCAGCCGGCGCGACGGCCAGTTCCAGATCGCGGTGACCAACGTGGTGACCCTGGAGACGCGGGTGATCACCTCCGGGCCGGGCGAGAACCAGTCGCCGACCTTCTCGCCCGACGGCCGCAAGATCGCCTTCACCTCGCGGCGCGACGGCAAGAATCAGATCTACGTCGTGGACCTCGACGGCGGCAGCGTCCGCCAGCTCACCACCGAGGGGAGCAACGACCTCGCCGACTGGTCGCGGAGCGTGCAGGAGAAGTGAGCGGTTGGTTTGGATTTGTGATAGACAAGATCGGACGGATGTATCGACCCCAGGATATTTGAAGAGGAGAGATCATGAGCCGAAAGTGGATGATATGGACGGTGGTGCCGGCCCTCCTGGTGTTCCTCTATGGATGCCCCAAGAAGAAGCCCGCCACGCCGCCCGCCGACCTGAACGTCGAGACCACGACGGTCCCGGCCCCGGCGCAGACCACGCCGCCGACGACGCAGGAGGTCCAGCAGCCGGCGGCCCCCCAGGTCAACGACCAGAAGGAGGACCCGCTCCTGTCGCAGGACATGCAGATCGTCAACAGCGAGCTGCAGCGGCGCGGCTTCAGCCCGGACGTCTACTTCGACTACGACGAGAGCACGCTGAGCGACGACACCCGGGAAAAGCTGTCGCGCAACGCCGACCTGCTGAAGAGCAACGCGCAGTTCTCGGTGACCATCGAGGGGCACGCCGACTCGCGCGGCACCAGCGAGTACAACCTCGCCCTGGGGGAGCGCCGGGCCAACGCGGTGAAGGACTACCTGAAATCGCTCGGCGTCGCCGACACCCGCATGCGCACCATCTCCTACGGCAAGGAGCGCCCGGTCTGCACCGAGGAGGTGGAGAGCTGCTGGTCGCAGAACCGGCGCGCCCACACGGTGATCACCGGCCGCTCGAACGTGGGTTGATCATGAAGCGGCTGCATACCCTCCCCCTCGCCGGCTTTCTCGCGGTGGCGCTCGCCGCCGCGGGGTGCGTCTCGTCCCAGGACATCGAGGGGCTGCAATCGCAGCTCTCGGACATCCAGCGGCAGATGCTGCAGCTCCAGAAGCAGGCCCAGGAGGCCCCCAGCAAGCAGGAGGTGGCCAACCTCCAGACCGACGTCGGCCAGCAGATGCAGGGCCTGCTCAAGACCGAGGCCGACATGCGGGTCAAGCTCCAGGACCTGTCGGGCCAGATCGAGGCCCTGCAGGCGAAGCTGGAGGACACCAACTACCGCCTCGCCCAGCTCTCGCAGCAGATCGCCGCCACCAACCAGGAGCTGAAGGGTTTCCGCCAGCAGGCCGCGCCCGCCCCGGCCCCGCCGGAGGGCGCCGCCGCTCCCCCGCCGCCGCAGCAGCCGCAGGCCGCGGGCGGCTCCGGGGCGGGGATCGACCCCAAAAGCCTCTACGACGCGGCCTACAACGACTACCTCAAGGGGAGCTTCGACATCGCCACGCGCGAGTTCCAGGAGTACCTGACGAACTTCCCCAACACCGACCTGTCGGACAACGCCGCCTACTGGATCGGCGAGTCCTACTACCGGCAGCGGCGCTTCCGGCAGGCCATCGAGCAGTTCGACCTGGTGCTGACCCGCTATCCCAAGGGGGACAAGGTGCCCAGCGCGCTGCTCAAGAAGGGGTACTCCTACCTGGAGCTGGGCGAGCGCTCGCAGGGGGTGGTGCAGCTCCAGCACGTCGTCCGGCAGTACCCCACCAGCGACGAGGCCAACCTCGCGCGGCAGCGGCTGCGCGAGATCGGGGTTGACGCGCGGCAGGGCGGGATGCTATAAAACCCCGTCGCACTTCGGTGCGACTTCGTTTTTCTAGGTATTCAGGGCAAACGACAACCTACGACCCAGCGAGAGCGACGAAGGAAATATGGCGAACACCAAGTCGGCTGAGAAGCGGAACCGTCAGAACATCAAGGCGCGGGAGCGGAACCGCGCGCAACGCTCCACCCTGCGCACGGCGATCAAGAAGCTGCGCACCGCGGTCGCCAGCGGCGACGCCACCCGGGCGCAGGAGATCCTGCCGGAGACGCTGAGCGTGATCGACAAGACGGCCCAGAAGAGGGTCATCCACACGAACACCGCCTCGCGCTACAAGTCCCGCCTGGCCCAGAAGGTCGCCGCTCTCGGCGGTAAATAACCCCGTTCAGGCATGCCTTCGTAGGGGCGGCCCTGTGTGGCCGCCCTGGGCGGAGGTGTGCCCAGCCCGCCTATCCCCCACCCAGGGCGGCCACACAGGGCCGCCCCTACAAAATCGGCTTAGAACCCCTCCAGCAGATCCGTCACCAGCGTCTGCGCGAACCGCTTCGACGCCTTGTCGATCGTCTCGTTCTCCAGGTCGACGAAGTTGGCGGCGGTGGGATCGAGGGGGTAGTTCTCCCGGAAGGTGTAGCGGTCGCTTCGCCAGATCACCTTCCCTTCCGTCCCCGTCCGCTTGAAGGTGATCTGGGCGGTGATGGCGATCTCGTACTCGTTGGCGCGGCCGGTCTGGTCGAAGGTCACCGGGGTCACCGTGAAGCCGGTCACCGCGCCCACGATCTCGGCGTTCGCCTGGGTCTCGCTCCCCACCAGGGCGAAGCGCTGCCGGGTCACCAGCTCGGTGGCGATCGCCTGGGTGAGTGACTGCTCCACCTGCTGCCGCTGGGTCTGGTTGGTCAGCGGCTGCAGGTAGACCGCCTTGACGTCGACCGGGATGTTGGCGCTGCGCCCCACCAGCGCATAGCCACAGCCGGTCAAGGCGAGCAGGAGGGCCCCGAGAGCCCCGGAAAGAAGCGTCTTCTTCATGCTCATGCGGACTTCCTCGTCACCAGGTTGATCAGCCGTCCCGGCACCAGGACGGCCTTGGCCACCTCGCGTCCGGCCAGGTGCTCGACCACCTTGGGGCTGGCCAGCACCGTCTCGCGCACTTGCTTTTCATCGGCCGTGGCGTCCACCTCCACCCGGTCGCGCAGCTTGCCGTCCACCTGGACGACCAGGTGGATGCGCTCGCGGGGGGTGCAGGAGCTGGACCAGCGCGTCGAACGCCTGCTCGCAGCGCAGCCGCGAGGCGGTCTTCTCCTCCAGGGCCTTTCCCAGGCTGTTCGACAGCTCCATCAGCGCCGCCACCGCAGTGTTGAAGGAGAAGCGCTGGAAGCTCTGCGTCACCCGCTGGATGGCGGCGTGCGTGTCGCGCTCCAGCGCAGCGTCGGCAGGCGCCGTGGGCGGCGCCTCTGGGAGGCGCTCCAGCAGCCGCCAGACCCGAGTCAGGAAACGGTAGGCCCCCGAGACCGCCTCGCCGCTCCACTCGGCCTCCTTCTCGGGCGGCCCGACGAAGAGGGTGTAGACGCGCTCGGTGTCGGCCCCCATCTCCGCGATCAGCTCGTCCGGCGAGACCGTGTTGCCGCGCGACTTCGACATCTTCTCCACCCGTCCGGACTTCTCCGAGAAGCGGGTGATCATCCCCTGGTTGAACAGGTTCTGGAACGGCTCCTCGACGCCCACCAGCCCGAAGTCGTGCAGCACTTTGCAAATGAACCGCGCGTAGAGCAGGTGGAGGATGGCGTGCTCGATGCCGCCGATGTACTGGTCGACCGGCATCCAGCGGCCGGCGATCTCGGGGTCGAACATCCGCGCCTCGTCGCGCGGCGAGAGGTACCGCAGGTAGTACCAGGAGCTGTCGACGAAGGTGTCCATGGTGTCGGTCTCGCGCCGGGCGGGGCCGCCGCACTTGGGACACTTGGCTTCGACGAACGATTTCGAGCGCGACAGCGGGTTCCCCTCGCGGCCGGTGAATTCGACGTCGTACGGCAGCTCGACCGGAAGCTGGTCGTCCGGCACCGGCACCATGCCGTCCTTCTCGCAGTAGAGGACCGGGATGGGGGTCCCCCAGTAGCGCTGGCGCGAGATCAGCCAGTCGCGCAGGCGGAGCGCCACCTGCCCCTTGCCCCAGCCGTTCTGCTCGATCCAGGCGATGAAGCGGCCGATCGTCTCCGGGCCGTCCACGGCGCCACCTTCCTGGTGCTCGCCCCCGAGCATCCGTTCAGTGCGAGGCTGATCGACGGCCATCCGGACCGGGCGGAAATCGCGGCCTGGATCGAGGCAGTGCGCAACACGCCGCGCATCCAGCGCTCGGCCGAAGAGTTGGGGGTCTCTTCGGCCGAGCGCTGGATGCGCGGCGTGTTGCGCACTGCCTCGATCCAGGCCGCGATTTCCGCCCGGTCCGGATGGCCGTCGATCAGCCTCGCACTGAACGGATGCTCGGGGGCGAGCACCAGGAAGGTGGCGCCGTGGAGCGTATCCGGCCGCGTGGTGAACACGGTGACCGTCTCGCCCAGGGAGGGAATGACGAAGCGGATCTCCGCTCCCTCGGAGCGGCCGATCCAGTTGCGCTGCATCACCTTGACCTTCTCGGGCCACCCCTCCAGCCGGTCCAGCCCCTCCAGCAGGCGGTCGGCGTAGCCGGTGATGCGGAAGAACCACTGCTCGAGGTCCTTCTGGACCACCGGCGTGCCGCAGCGCTCGCAGGCGCCGTCGACCACCTGCTCGTTGGCGAGCACGGTCCGGCAGCTCGGGCACCAGTTGACCGGCGCCATCTTCTTGTAGGCCAACCCCTTCTCCAGCATGCGCAGGAACAGCCACTGGTTCCAGCGGTAGTAGTCGGGGAAGCAGGAGGCGATCTCCTTCGACCAGTCGTAGAGGATCCCCCAGCGCCGGAACTGCTCCTTCATCACCTTGATGTTGCCCAGCGTCCAGTCTTCAGGGCCCGCTTGCCGTTCATCCGCAGGTAGCGGTAGAGGGCGTCGCCGAGGATGTAGTTGCGCCCGTGGCCGACGTGGAGGCGGTCCCCCGACGGGTAGGGGAACATCATCAGCATGTAGTACTTGTCCTGGGACCGGCGCAGGTCCACCTCGGCCGCGCGGGTCTTCTCCCAGCGGTCCTGCCATTTGGCCTCGACGGCCTTGTGGTCGTATGGATTGCTCATCTCCCTGCTCTCTCCACGCCGCGGGTCAGGTCAGGCTGCCCGGGAAGGTGTGCTGCTTCAGCAGGCCGTCCAACAGGCCGTTGACGAAGCGGCCGGACTGCTCGGAGCCGAACTTCTTGGCCAGCTCGATGGCCTCGTCGAGCACCACGAGCTTGGGAGTGTCCCGCTCGTGGAGCATCTCGAAGACGGCCAGGCGCAGGATGTTGCGGTCCACCGGCGGCATCCGCTCCAGCCGCCAGTTGTCGGCCTGGCTGCGGATCAGGTCGTCGATCCGCTCGCGGTTGTCGACCGTGCCGCGGACCAGCATCTGGGCGTACTCGAAGGCCTCGTTGACCCGCTTCTTGCGCTGGCTGAAATCCTCCCGGTCCTCGGGTGTGGGCAATGCCCGCTTCTTCTCCTCGGAAGCGGCCTCGCGGGCCAGATATTCCGAGAGATCGAACGTGTTGAAGATGTGGGGCAGCGGGCTGCCGCCCAAGTCGCTCTGGTAGAGCATCTGGATCGCCATCTCCCGCGCCATTCGCCGCTTTCCTGCCGTCATGGAACCTCGCCTCAAAGACCCCAGTGGAAATACGTCATGGACGAAAGAGCCGCCCCGGGGGCGGCCGCTCGTGTCCGCAATGCTTGTGCCCGGGATGATAGCCGCGGGCCGGACCCGTCCGCTAGCGCCCGGCGGCGTCCCGCAGCCGGGCGAAGAGGTCGGTCATCTCCAGCGCCGCGAGCGCCGCGTCCCAACCCTTGTTGCCGGCCTTGCCGCCCGCCCGCTCCGCCGCCTGCTCCGAGCTGTCGCAGGTCAGGAGACCGAATCCCACCGGGATCCGGTGCCGCTCGGCGACCGCCGCGATGCCGCGGCTCGCCTGCGCGCAGATGTAGTCGAAATGGGGGGTCTCCCCCCGGATGACGACCCCGATCGCCACCAGGCCGTCGACCTTGCCGGCCACCGCCAGCTCCTCCAGCGCCTGCGGGATCTCCCAGGCGCCGGGGACCGACACGAGATGGATGTCCCCCGGCTCGACCCCGTGCCGGCGCAGGCAGTCGACCGCCCCCGCCACCAGCAGGTCGCCGAGACGGGAATTGAACCGGGACGCGACGATGCCGAACCTGCGCCCGGCGCCGCTCAGGGCCCCTCTTGTCTCTCGGATCTCGCTCAAGGCAGTGCTCTTCAAAGGCGCGGGAAGTATAGGAGATTGGCCGGACATTTGCACCTCTTCAGGCTGAGGCGTGAAGGATGAGGAAGGAGGACATCATGAAACGGCATCACGTCATCCGGCTCGCTCTCCTGACACTCGCCTGCGTCCTGGTCCTGGTGACGGAAGCACCGGCGCAGATCATGACCCGGCAGCTCGTCTGCCCCGAGAAGAAGATTCCCGTGGGTTGGATCAAGGTCGACGCCAGCACCAGCCCCTCCGACTGCGGTGGCAACGCCTGGATCCTGGAGCCCTATACCAACAAGTCGGTCGGCTCGGCGATGACCGTCTGCGCCGACCAGCCCACCCCGCCGGGCTGGGAGACGCTGGGCTTCGCCACCAGCACCGGCCAGTGCGTCGACGACGGCTTCAGGGGAGACAACATCAAGACGATCATCCGGGTTGACTAGAGCGAGCCCTCACCCCCTGCCCCCTCTCTCCCCGCCTCCCCACCGTCTGGGAGAGAGGGGGCTCAAAGCCTGCATTCTCCCTGTTCTCCTAGCGGCCCTTCCCCTAGGATGTCCGGCTCACCGATTCCGGCGCGAGGGAATAGCTGGTGCTGCGCCCGCCTTCCGGGTTGCGGACGAGGATCCCACTCTCGACGAGCGGCAGGATGTCCCGCAGGGCGGTGTCCTGGGAGCACTTGGCGATCTTCGCGTACTTGGACGTCGTGAGCTT
>QHVW01000962.1 GCA_003223675.1 Acidobacteriota bacterium | reverse complement strand
GTTCTATCTGACCGCCTTCGCCATCCTGATGGGAGGCGAGGTCAACTCGGAGATCTACCGCGAGCTGGCGCTCCAGCGGGGGGAAAAGCGGCCGCGGATCAGCCGCCGCCGACTCCTGCTGCGCCGGCTCCGGAGGCGGGTCGGCCGCCGCTAGACCTCACCCCCCTGGGACCGCCGGCGTCCCCGCCGGCGTGGAATCGGCTCGCGGCGAGGTGGTGGGGCACTGCGAGCTGTTCGACGAGAACCTGATCCAGGCGCTGCACATGGCGGACTGTCTGCTGCGCTCTCCGGAAGGCATGGCTTCCTTCCTCGAAGCGGCCGGACCGGTCGGGCTCGAACGGGCCGGAGCGGTGCTCGATTCGCGAGTCGGCTGAGGCGTTCCATGCCGTTCAGGGCGCCCTGGCCTTGATTTGGGCAGCGGCGGCCCAAACGAAGGCTGGGTGGGCCCGGGCTCCGGCCGCCGTGGCCTCGGTCCGGTCCGGCGTGGCCCGGATTCGGGTCGCGGCGGCCTCAACCCGGGCCCCATCGACCCGGGCTCCGGCATCGGCGGCCGAGGTCCAGGCAGGGCCGGCTCCGGCCCGGGCCATCGTGGCCCAACCGCAGGCCAAGGCGGGCCGCCCTTCTAGCGCCTTGTCACGCCTCCTCCCTCCCGCGCACTACTCCTTATGTAGAAGTAAGCATTGCTTTCTTAAACAGAAGGAGGAAGTATGGTGAGAAATCTCATGAGGTGGGCGCTGGCAGGCCTGGTGCTGGCCGCCGTCGCGGTCCCGGTTTCGGCCCAGCCGATCACGGTGGCCCCGGGTAACGACGGCTGGGTCAGCCCGGCCAACGGCTCGCAGGTCGACCTGAGCGTCTTCCCGATCTCCGCGTTCTTCGGTCCGGGTGCGGTGGTGAGCCCCACGATCGTCTCGCTGAGCGGCTCTCCCCTCGACACCGCCAACCTGGGCTCGATCGACACCCTGCTCGAGCGCTTCCCCCCGTCGGTGACGTTCGCGGCGTTCCCGGAGACGCACACGTTGAGCCTCGCGATCAAGGCGCTGCGTCTCAAGGGGCAGACCACGATCGACGGTGTGACCTACGACCTGGTGGTGGCGCTCTCCGAGACCCCCTCGGGCACGGGCACCCTCACGGCCACCCGTCTGACGGCGGACGGCGGCCGGTTCAACTCCAGCTTCCCGGTGCTGCCGAAGCTGGTCTTCACCGAGGTCGGCAACCCCGCCAACCGGGTGGTGATCGACTGCGGCGCGGTGACGGGCTGCCCGAGCCCGCTGACGCTGGGCGCCTCGAACGTCTGCTGGGAGGTCGCCCATGGGCCGAACAACTTCGATCCCACCACCAAGGGGATCACGCCGATCCGCGCCGGCATCGCCGTGGACGGCACCTATGACGGCGTCAACGAGTACACCACGGTGGGCCGTCTCCGGTCCGGCTTCGCCGGCCTCGAATTCAATGTCGGCTACGATCCCACTCCGCCCTGGAACCCGTGCGGCAACGTCAGCCACAACCACGCGGTCTATTCGCTGACGCACGTCGCCACGACGCCCACCGATTGCAAGACCACCACGGCCACGGACACCACCAAGAGAGCGGGCAAGGCGTTCGTCGCCCAGCGGCTCTGTCCGGTGGTGGTCGCCCAGCCGACCGATCCGACGCAGCCGGTCGATCCCGTCGGGACGACCAAGAAGAAGCCGAGCGGCGGCAAGCCGTAACGCCGTCCCGTTTCCCATCGGGGCCGGTCCACCCGGGCCGGCCCCCGTTTCCCTCTTCAGCTCCCGTTCCCCAGCCGCCGCAGGATCTCCGGCAGCAGGCCGACCGTGGCCGCGTAGCTCACCAGCATCGCCGCGGCCAGGAGGAGGCCCAGGCTGGCGTTCGGCTTGATGGTGGAGACGGCCAGCACGGAGAAGCTGCAGGCGAGGACGACGGCGTTCCAGAGCACCCCCCGGCCGGCGGTCCGCAGGGTGGCGAGCACCGCCTCGTCGTGGGGACGGCCCACCCGGCGCTCGCGCCGGTAGGCGTGGACGTAGTGGAGGGCGAAGTCGACCCCGGCCCCCAGGGTGAGGGCCGCGAACATGCTGGTGGCGATGCCCAGCGGCACGCCGGCGTAGCCCAGCGCCCCGAACAGGAGCAGGGTGGCGGCGAGCACGGGGGCCATGACCACCGCGGTCCAGCGCGCGCTGCGGAAGGCCACCAGCAGCATAAGGGCGATGGTGGCGGCCGTCCAGCCGATCGAGCTGAGCTGGTTGCCGACGATCGCTCCCACCACCGCCAGCCCCACCGGCACGTCCCCCGAGACGTGGGCCCGGGCGCCATACCGGGCGGCGAGCGCGGGCAGCCGTTGCGCCAGCCAGGCCCTGAGCTCGCGTCCGCGGGTGTAATCGGCGCCGGGGACGAACAGGCGAATCCGCGCCGCGCTACGGTCCGCGGTCAGGTACTGGCGCAGGCTGACCCGGATCGCCAGCACCTCGACCAGGGCGCCGACGCGCCGGATCTCCGGCGGCGAAAGCCGCGAGACCGGCGGCGTCTTCTCCAGGGCGGGAGCGGCGAGCTCGAAGAGCTGCAGGGGGCCGAGCCGGCCGCCCACGTGCGGCGCCGCGCGGGCCAGCCGGTCGAAATCCTCCAGCAGGGCGACCCCCCGCGGGCTCCAGAAGAAGTCCCGTCCCGGCCCTGCGAGGACGACGTCGAAGCGGTAGCTCCCCCAGAGCTCGCGGTTGAAGATCCGCTCGGCGGTGGCGAGCGGCGAGCGGGGATCGAAGTTGTCGATCCAGGAGTCTTCCACCCGCAGCCGGAAGAGCCCGGGGACGGCGAGCAGCAGGAGCGCCGCGCCGGCCAGGACGGCGGCGCGGGCCTGGCCGGAGAGCCGCCGCTCCCAGTCGGGGGCGCCCGCCGGACGCTCCTTGCCCCGGCGCTCGGCCCAGCCGGGCGGCAGCAGGGCGATGAGGGCGGGGACCAGGCCGAAGGTGAAGAGCATGGCGAGCAGCAGACCGGTGCCGGCGAACAGCCCCAGGTCGCGCAGCGGCGTCATGGCGGCGCCGAGGAAGGAGTAGGAGCCCGCCGCGGTGGTGAGCGAGGTGAGGACGAGCGGCGCGGTGATGTCCGCGAAGGAGCCCTCCGTGGCCCGCAGGAGCCGCTCGCGGGCGGGCACCTCGCGGGGGATCCCGGCCAGCCGGTGCTGGATGCGCTCGTGCAGGTGGATCTCGTCGGTCATCGACATCGCCATCAGCAGCACGGGGAGGATGGTCGTCACCAGGGTGACGGGCACCCCCGTCCAGCCCATCAGGCCCAGGGTCCAGAGCAGGGTCGCGAGCACCTGGGCGAGCGGCGCGATGACGCCCACCGGCGTGCGCAGCGAGACCGCGAGCAGGAGGGCGAGGACGGCCACCATGACCGGCACCAGGCGCCGCAGGTCGCGCAGCACGGTCTCGCCCAGCACCGCCTCGGCGGCCACCGGCCCGGTGATCCACACGTCGAAGGGGGCGGCGGCCCGGGAGGCCCGCCAGCTCTCGATCTGCCGGATGACCTCGCGGCGGTCGGCCCCCTTGGCCACCGGAACGTAGACCGGCGCGGCGCGGCCGTCCCGGGAGAGGAAGAGGCCGTCCGCGGCCGGGATCGCGCGCACCCGCGCCAGCAGGGCGGCGAAGGCGGCGGGATCGTCCGGGATCTCGTCGAGAGGGGTGACGACCCTGATCTTCCCCGGCGCCGGGGGCGCGATCAGGTCGGCGAGCGAGTGCACGCCGAACACGCTCACGCCGGGCTGCTTGCGAATCTCGAAGTAGATCCGCCGCAGGAAGCGGAACCCCGCCGGCGAGGCGACCGGAGGGCCGCCGGGCCGCGCGCTCACCAGCAGGATGATCTGGTCGGGCTCGAAGAAGGTCTGGCGGTCGCGCAGCGTCTGCTCGACCGTGGGATCGCCCTGCGGATAGATCGCCGAGCCGTCGGTGCGGATCTCCAGCCGGAAGAGCCCCGCGGCCGCCACGGCGCTGCCGAGGAGGAACAGGAGCAGCGTCAGGACCGGCCGGCGCAGCGAGTATTTTGAAATCAAGAACATATAAAATTCTACTTTGTTCGGTTGTCACGCCTCAACGGGCTCACTCCGGGAGATCGACGGCACTCTCCTCTATGGGTGAGCCGTGTCCGGCCGATCGGGCCGGGCGGACCCGCAACAAGGAGGATGGAAATGAAAAAGATGCTCTTCATGGGTCTCGCGCTGCTGCTGGCCGCGCTGCCCGCTCTCGCCGACAACACGATCACGCACGGCTCCGACCTGTTCCAGACGGCGGGGGACGGCACGACCTACGCCGAGGTGAGCGTCCCGGCCGGGTACTTCTGCACCGGCTCGTCGGCCTACTCCGGGACGATCACCATGGGCGGTGTGCCGGTGGCGACCAGCCCCGCCAACGTGCTGGGCAATACGGACACCATCATCGAGCGGCTGAGCGACACGACGTTCAACGCCAGCAACGTGGCGACGGTCAACGCGATCGTGCGGGTGGCCAACTTCAAGAGCACGTCGCCGATCACGGTCACCGGCTGCTCGGGAAGCTCCCTGTGGGACGTGACGTCGAGCGCCGCGCCGACCCAGAGCTCGTTCGCGATGACCATCTACCGCAGCGGCTCGACGGCCACCGGCGGCACCTTCGACAGCACGGTGACGATCAACCCGCGCCTCACCTTCACCCAGCAGGGGACGGGCGGCCTCACGCGCACCCTCGACCAGTCGACGATCACCTTCAGCACCTCGGGCGCCTCGTGGACCCACCAGACCGGCTCGGGCGGCCTGACCTACACGTCCGGCTCGGTGCAGGTCGATACGGACGGCAACGGCGTGCCGGACACCAACGTGCCCGCCACCTCGAACTTCGCCGCCGGCTGGACCAACGTCCCGCAGAGCGGCTGCGCGGCCACCCCCTGCCCGGTGCCGGTCCCGCACTCGACGATCACCGCCCGGCACCAGACCAAGCCGCCGCTGCCCCCCTGCACGACGACCACCACCACGCAGGCGACCACCCAGAGCGCGGCCAAGCGGCACGGCAAGCTCGCGACGATCGCGCGCTGCTACGCGATCAGCAACACGTTTACGTCCGGGAACTAGGCCCTCACCCACGCCCCTCTCCCGACCCGGGAGAGGGGCGGCGCCCCCTACGCGTACGGCTTCAGCGCCTCCCGCAACGCCCCCGGAATCGCCGCCGGCACCGCCCGTTTCCCCTCGCGGCGCATGCAGGCGACCACCTGCTCGCCGCGGGCGATCAGCTCCTCCCCTTCGCCGTTCCGCCGCCAGTATTCGAACAGCAGGGTGATGCGGTTCTGGACGATGCCGCCCAGGCGCATGCGGACGGCGATCTCGTTGAAGGCCTCGATCTCGGCCAGGTAGTCGCAGGAGCAGCGGACGGTGGCCAGGGCGAGGTCGCGGGCGAGCTCCTCCAGGATCTCCGGGGCGTGCTCGCGCAGGAACATCTCGCGGCAGCGCCCCTGCCAGCGCAGATGGTTGACGTAATAGACGTTGCCGACCAGGTTGGTCTCTTCGAACCCCACCAGGTGGCGGTATTCGTAGGCCTTCAATGGGAGGTCTCGACCAGGACGGCGAGCGCCGCCGGCGCTTTGAGCTCGCGCACCGGAGCGACGAGGGTGCCGATGCGCAGCGCGCCCGAGCGCAGGAGGAGCCAGCCGGCGTCGCCGCCCGGCTCCAAAGTGAGGGGGGCCCCCGGTGGGACGCCCGCCTTGACCAGGCTCTCGGCCGCCGCCCAGACGCGGGTGGCCGCGGCGCCGAACGTCTCCCCCCGCTCGCGGGCGATCAGCTCGGCCAGGCGCCAGCGCTCGGCGCCGAGCAGATCGCGCCAGACCTCCTCCGGCCGCTCGGCCACCGGCTCCAGATCGCAGCCGATCCGGCCGTCCCCCGTCACCGCCAGCACGAGATCCCCGGCGTGGGAGCGCGAGATGCCTCCTTCGGGCGCGCCGTCCGGACGATGGTGCAGCCCCGCGTCGCTGTCAGCCCCGAGCGAGATCCGGACCGCCGACCCGGGGAGGAGCTCCTGGAGCCGCCGCTCGACGTAGGGGGCGAGGAGGGCGGCCGTCCAGGCCTCCGGCGGAGCGATGCGGTCCACGGCGCGCAGCTTCAATCCCTGCCAGCGCTCGCGCAGCTCGCCCGCGGCCGTGACCAGCTCCAGGTCGTAGATGAATTCGTCGCCGTCGCGGCTCCGCTCGCGGGCCGCGAGGAGCAGCGGCTCGCCGGTGGAGAGCCCCCGGCTGACCACCCGCTCGACGGCGACCGGCAGCAGGGTCGCGTGGGGGATGCAGGCCTGGATGCCGTGGATGGCGGCGTCGCGCGCGCCGGGATCGCCCAGCACCAGGCGGTCCGGCAGGTAGCGGCCGAACCAGACGCTGGAGCCGTCCGGCGAGATCTCCGCCAGGCACTCGGTGGCGCGCAGGGCGCGGTACCCCTGCAGGCGCTGGAAGCGCCCCTGGTGGAAGAGGATGCCGCCATAGAGGTCCGCCGGAGCCAGCGCCACGGCCCCGCCCGGAGAGAAGGTGGCGAGCAGGCGGCCTCGAGCCTCCTCGGCGGCGCCGAAGCGGCAGACGGCGCGGAAGCAATCGACGGCGAAACCGGTCGAGGCCTCGCGCAGCGTCACCTCGACCACCCCCGGCTCGCGGACCAGCGCGGCCACGCGGATGGTGGTCGACCGTCCCGGCGGCACCGCGACCGGGCGCTGGAAGACGGCGTTCTCGAAGACCGGGATCTCCTCCCGGCCGGCGAGCGCCATGGCGACCTGGGCCATGGCTTCCATCCCCAGCACGGCGGCGAAGAGGGGATCGCCACGGAAGACGTGGTCGGCGAGATGGGGGTCGGTGTCGGCCGAGACCTCGGCGTCGACCACCAGCTCGACCCCGGGCACGTGGACCCGCGGCGTCTCCAGATAGCGGAGCAGGGGGAGCTCGGGGCGCTCGACCTCCAGCGTCGGCGGCTGGCCGAAGCGGCCGGTGGCCACGATCGAGACGGCGGGTTGCGGCCGCGAGATCAGCTCGCGCAGCAGCGCCACGCCGGTCGCCGGCGGGATGGGGGTGATCCCCCGCGCCATCAGGCCCTCCAGGGTGCCGAGCCGCTCGCCCATGCCGACGCCGGACCACACCGACCATTCGAGGGCTAGGCAGCGGCAGCCGGGGTGCCGGCGGGCGAAGCGCTCGGTGGCCCGCGCCAGCCATTCGTTGGCCAGGGCGTAATCGGCCTCGCCCGGGAGCCCCAGGCGGGCGATGATCGAGCCGAAGGTGACCAGCAGCCGCAGCCGCTCGGGATCGACGGCCGCGAGGACGTTGCGGAAGCCCTTCCCCTTGGGGGCGAAGGTGCGCAGGCACGACTCGGGGTCGAGCGTCGAGAGGGGGCGCGGGTCGTTGGTGCCGGCGCCGTGCAGGAAGGCGGTCACCGGGCCGAGCGCGGTTTCGATCTCTCCGACGGCCGCGCGCACGGCCGCCGCGTCCGTGACGTCCGCCGGCAGGTAGAGGGCCTGGACGCCCGCCGCGGCCATGCGGTCGAGATTGGCCGCCAGCTCCGCGTCCCGCTCCGGAGCGGAGCGGCCGAGCAGGGCGAGCCGGGCGCCCGAGGCGCGGGCGAGGTCGAGGGCGCACTCGGCGGCGATCCCCTTGCCGCCGCCGGTCACCAGCAGGACGTCGTCCGGTCCCAGCGGCAGCTCCCTGGGCCCGCCGGTCTCGGGGAGAAGCCGCAGCACGGGCACGCGACGCACCCCCGCGGAGTCGTAGTGGGCCTCGGTGTAGCCGGCGGCGGCGGCGACCTCGGCCGCGATCCAGGAGAGGGCGTCCGGATGATCGCAGGGGAGCTCGACCACGCAGACCGTGGTCTCGGGGATCTCCAGGTGGAGGGTGCGCGCGAAGGCGGCGCCCACGCCCCCCTCCTGGACGAGCAGGAAGCGCAGGGGGCGCTCGGCGGCGAGGGCGGCTTGCGCCGCCTCCACGAAGAGCCCCGGGTGGCGCTCGTTGACCTCCCTGGGGAGACAGAGGGCGATGCCGCGGCCGGGCAGCGTGGCGAGGGCGGGGGCGAGGGGGTGGCCCGGGGTGGCGATCACCCGCCAGCTCCCCGCGCTCTCCATCTCACCGCCCGTAGCGAGGGGGCGCTCCACCAGCTCGACCGTGAACGGCCGCACCCAGGTGTCGACGCCGGCCGGCGCGCCCGTCGGCTCGGTGCCGGCGGTGAGCGACGCCTGATGGGCGAGCGCCTCCGCCACCTCGGCCACGGTCGCCCGCGCATAGTCGGTGGGGGAGGCCGGCGGCCGCAGCCCCAACCGGCGGGCCGCCTCGACCACGAGCTGGCCCACGGAGATCGAGTTCAGATGGAGGTCCGAGAGCAGCCGGCTGTCGTCCCGCACCGCCCCCGCCGGCAGCTCCGCGCGCTCGGCCACGAGCTGGCGCAGGATCTCGCGCGGATCGTTTCCCCTCTCCCGGGGAGGGAGGGGTGAGGGGACGGGAGAGGGGCCAGGGGTGAGGGCCCGGGAGGGGGCGTCCGCCACCGGCGCCATCTCGCAAGGGTTCGCCAGGAACTTGAGAGGCCGCTCGGCGTCGAACGGCCGCGCGAGCCGCCCCTCGAACAGGACGGCGGTGTCGACCGGCGCGCCGAGGGCGAAGGCGGCGCCGGCCGCCGCCAGCAATCCCGCGATCGAGGGTCCGCCCACGTCCAGCGGGATGGCGGGCACCGTGAGGGTCTCGCCGGCCAGCTCGCAGAGGGCGCGGCCGGGGCCGACCTCGATCCACAGATCGGCCTCGCCCGCCGCCGCGAGGGCCGCGGTGAAGCGGACGGGCGCGGTGAGCTGGTCGAGCAGCAGGGCGGGCAGGTCCGCCTCCGGAGCGAGCCGGGCGCCGGTGACCGTGGAGGCGACCGGCCGGGCCGGCGGCCGGAACGGCAGCGCCGCCAGCTCCGCGGCGAGGATCGGCGCGGCCCCCTCCATGCGCGGCGAGTGGAAGGCGTGCGAGACGCGCAGCCGCCGCGCCTCGATCCCCCGCGCCCGGGTGCGCTCGGCCACGGCCTCGACCGCGGCCTCGCCGCCCGAGATCACCGTGCGCCGGGGGGCGTTGTAGGCGGCGATGACGACATCAGGGCCGAGGAGCTCCCGGACGGTGTCGGCGTCCGCGCCGAGGCTCGCCATGGCGCCATCCATTCCTCCCGCCTCGGCCATGGCCCGGCCGCGCGCCGCGGCCAGCCGCAGGGCGCTGCCGGCGTCGAGGGCGCCCGCCCAGCAGAGGGCCGTGATCTCCCCCAGGCTGTGCCCGAGCGCCACCCCGGCGCGCACTCCCAGCCGGTCGAGCAGCCGCAGGCCGGCCAGCGAATGGGCGAGGATCGCCGGCTGGGCCACCGCCGTGTGGACGCCGTCCCCGCCGGGGGGGAAGGCGTCCTCGTAGAAGGCCTCCAGCTCCTCGAAGCGCCGGCGCAACAGGCCGCCGTCGAGGTGGGCCGGCGCTCCCTGGCCGGGGAAGAGGAAGCCGACGCGGCGGGCGCGGGGGCCGGCGCCGAAGAAGGTGCCGTGGCGGGGATCGAGATGGACCGTCTCGCCGCCGCGCAGGCGCCCGGCGATCCGGCGCAGCCGTTCCGCGGCCTCGGCCGGCTTCGCGGCCACCACCGCCGCCCGCGCCGCGCCGTCCGCCAGGCCCCGCTGGAGGGCGGCGGCGAGATCGCCGAGCTCGGCGCGGGAGAGGCGCGCCACGGTCGCGGCCAGGCGCTCGGCCTGGGCTCCCAGCGCCGCCGCGTCCGGCGCCGCCAGCAGCAGGATCTCGGCGTCCTGCCAGGAGGCGAGCAGCTCGCGCTCGCGCGCCGCGAGAGCACGGCGGCGCGCCGGGGCGGTCCCCTCGATCACCACGTGGGTGTTGATGCCGCCGAAGCCCATGGCCGAGACGGCGGCGCGCGGGTTTAAGCCCGCGGGCCAGGGCTCGCCGCTCGCCGGCACCCGCAGCGCCGCCTGTTCCCCCTGAAGCAGAGGGTGGGGCTCCTCGCAGCCGGTGACCGGGGGGATCACCTGATGGTGGACGGCGAGGGTGGCCTTGATCAGCCCGGCGACCCCGGCCGCCGCCTTGGTGTGGCCGATGTTGGCCTTGATCGAGCCGATGGGGGCTCGAGCCCCCGCCGCGGCGTCCCGCAGGGAGGAGGAGAGGGCGGTGAGCTCCGCCGCGTCCCCCACCGCCGTGCCCGTGCCGTGCCCCTCGAAGTAGCCGATGGTGCCGATGCCGAAGCCGGCCCGGCGATAGGCGCGGGCGAGAGCCAGCTTCTGCCCCTCGGCCTCCGGCCGGCTGATGCCGCCGTGGCCGTCCGAGGAGATCCCCCAGCCGCGGAGCACCGCGTAGACGCGGCAGCCGAGCCGCGCGGCGTCGCTCTCCCGCATCAGCACCACGAAGCCGCACCCCTCGCCGGGGATGAAGCCGTCCGAGCGGGCGTCGTAGACCCGCATCTCCCCCGGGGCCAGGGCGCCGGTGCGGGCGAAGCCCACCAGCTCGAAGGGGTCGAGCGAGAGGTCGACGCCGCCGGCGAGCGCCGCGTCGAGGTCGCCGGCGGCGAGAGAGGAGCAGGCGTTGGCCACGGCCAGCAGCGAGGAGGCGCAGGCGCCGTCCAGCGTGTAGCCGCCGCCGTGGAGGTCGAACTGGTTGCAGATGCGGCCGGCGATGGTGTTCGAGAGGCCCCCGGCGAGCGTCTCCTCCATGGGCGCGGGGAAGGGGGCCTTGTAGGCGGGCTCCAGCCGGGCGAGGAATGCCGCCGTGCGCGCCGCGTCCCACCCCTCGGCGGCGAGCTGCGCCGCCAGCGTCCGGCGCACGTAGGGCCAGCGCAGGCGCAGCAGGTTGGCGCGCGAGAATTCGCCGGTCAGCGAGTTGCCGAGCA
>QHVW01000961.1 GCA_003223675.1 Acidobacteriota bacterium | reverse complement strand
CGCCATGAGACCGCGCCAGAGGGCGTCCGGATCGCCGCTCCGCTCCACGGCCCGCAGGCGCAGGCGGAGCTCCGTGTTCTTGATCTCCTGGCGGGCGCGCAGACGCAGGTCCGCGGGCGCCACGGCGATGCCGTCCAGATGGACGTCCCCCCAGAGCACCCGGTGGCTCGCCTGCATGTCGAGGATCTTGCCGGGGAACAGGCGCGCCGAGGCCCGCAGGTCCTCGGGAGTGACGATGAAGGGGATCACCCGGGATTCGCGCAGCGCGCGGGCGACGGCAGGCGACAGGGGCAGCAGCCGCTCCAGCCCGGCCTCCGCCAGCACGATCAGGACGTTGACGTCCGAGACGCCCGGCGTATACCGTCCCTTGGCCAGGGCGCCATAGAGGGCGACCCCCAGCAGGTTCGGCCCCGCGGCCTCCCGGATCTGGGCCACCAGCTCTGCGAGCGCCTTCTCGACCTCCGATCGCGGCTCCATGAGGATCCCCCCTCGCGTGTGATTCGCGAGGGGATTGTAGCATCGGAGGAGAGGGGAACCCTTTCCTTGTGCTATCATTCACAAGCGGACTTACCCGCCGATTGGAGGTGCCCTCTGATACGCACATCACCAATGGCGGACCTCTACACCCGGCTCGACGAGGCCGGTTTTCCGCCTTCCTATGTGAGGGGACACGTCCTGCCGGAATGGTGGGACGATGACCTAGCGTCTGAGATCGAGAACAGACGGCTCGCGGAGATGGCAATCTCCCGGACGCTAAAAATCCCTCTCTCTAGCTTGGCAAAGAGTGACGAGCCGCTGAAGGTAAGCGACGAACGCACCGTTCGCTTCAAGCGTTGGAAGGATGTCGACGGATCTCGTCTTTTTCCAACAGTCGCAATAGCGCGCCGAGTCTGCGAATTGGTCGTGTCAGCGGCGGATCTCCCGGCACTGAGAATTCTCGATGCAGCAGAGTTGCGCGCACAGATATTGCGTACTCAACAGTACGTTAGCCTGACCCCTCTGGTCCAGCACTGCTGGAGCTTGGGAATTCCGGTTGTTCATCTGAAGGCCCTGCCCACAGGCGCGCGTAGGTTGGATGGGCTAGCTCTGATGGTTTCCGGGCGTCCATGCATTGCGTTAGCCGGCTCACGAAAAAGCCCCGCTTGGCATGCCTGGCCACTGGCCCATGAAATGGGACATATTGCCAACGGGCATTGCCGGTTCGAGGATACTGTCGATCTGGAAATGGACTTGGCCGCAGAAGACCCTGCCGAGCAACAGGCCAATGCCTATGCCCTCGCGTTGCTCTATGGCAGGCCAGCAGCTTTTAGCTCCGATCGCATTCTGAGTGCCACGGCGCTGGCAGAGGAAGCTCAGGATCTGGGGCAGAAATTTAGAATCCACCCGGCATGCGTAGTTACCAACTACGGCTTTAACATGCGAATGCATGGGAATTCCTATGAAGTAGCAAATGCCGCCCTCAAGATCCTGAAAATTTCTTCGGGTGGCGCGGAGCCGGTCCGAGCCGCCCTTGCCGATCGCTTGGATTTAAATCGCCTAACCAATACCGATCGCCATTTTCTTCAGAGTGTTACGGGGCTAGCGGAGAGGTAGCTTGGGCGGATCGCGGGCGCTATGCGTGGATACGGACGCGCTTGTCAATATTCTGGCACTTGATGCCCTCGATATTGCACTTAATTTACTTGGCGTCACTCGATCCGAGTGTTTTCGCCTCCGCGCCGCGAAGCCTCAGATCTTAAAGGCTGCCTGGGTCGAAAACCAGTGGCCGTTCTTTGATCGAGAGAAGGCGGCGAGCGTCGTGGACGACTTGCGGCTGTTGCCACAAATGCCCCCGGACGATCTGCTCGATGCGCTGAATGTGGACGGGATCGATGAAGGAGAGGCTCTGTTCTTGGCCACGCTCAGCGAAAATCCGGATTACCTGCTCATTTCAGGTGACCGAAGAATGTTGGAGGCTCTTCACGGCTCCGAAGACATTCGCCTTGCCAAAGTGCGGGAAGCGGTTCGTGGGCGGGTTATATTGTTCCCTCAGGTAGTCGCCGCCCTGGTACGTAAGCTCTCCCTTAGAGTGGTCGAGACAAAGATCCGAACAGGCCTTTGTCGCCACCGTACCCTAAAGATACTGTTCGGATCGAAGCGTCCTACAGAGCCGGACCATTTTCGTGAGGCCTTCGAGTCTGAGATGCGTACCTATGCCTCGATTTGTGGGGAAGATTGGTTGTTTCCCCTGTAAAGGCGAACTACCTTGACACGCGCCGAGCTCTCGCGCCTAGATTATTATCCTTATTATTGTCCCTGCCCCTTCGCAAAAATCCCCCGCACCGTCCCCACCGTATCCGCCTCCGCCGCGGTTTTATCTTCCCTATACCGCTTCACCCGCGCGAAGCGGAGGGCCATGCCGCCGGGATATTGCGGGCTCTCCTGGACGTCGCTGAAGGCGACCTCGACGACCAGCTCGGGGCGGACGTAGACGGTCCAGCCGTCCGTGCCGATCGCCAGATCCTGGAGCTTCTGGGTCTGCCAGATGAGCATCTGGTCGGTGAGGCCCTTGAAGGTCTTGCCGAGCATCACGAAGCCGCCGTTTTCGGGATCGCGGGCCCCGAGGTGGAGGTTCGAGAGCCATTCGTCGCGCCGGCCGTGGCCCCATTCGGCGGCGAGGACCACCAGGTCCAGCGTGTGCGCGGGCTTGATCTTCAGCCAGGAGGAGCCGCGCCGGCCCGCCTCGTAGGGGGCGTCCGTGGCCTTCGCCATGATCCCCTCGTGGCCGCGCGCGAGGGCCTCCTGGAAGAAGTCCTCCGCCTCCTCCTCGATGCCGGTGACCAGCCGCGGGACGGAGAGCCCCGGCGCGGCGTCGTGCAGGTACAGGAAGCGCTCGCCGGCGGTGCGGTCGATCAGGTCGTAGCCGTCGAGGTGGAGAATGTCGAAGAAGAGCGAGGTGAGCGGGATCTCTCTGGACAGGCGCTCGACGTCGAGCTTGCGGCCGAATCGGCGCATGGTGACCTGGAAGGGAAGGGGGGAGCCGTCCGGACGCAGGGCGATGGTCTCGCCGTCGAGCAGGAGCTGGCGCGCGGGGAGGGCCCGGACGATCTCGACCAGCTCGGGCACGGCGTGGGTGACCTCGTTGCCACGGCGGGAGTAGACGCGGACCTCGTCCCCCGACTTGTGGACCTGGACGCGGGCGCCGTCGAGCTTGAGCTCCAACGCGGCCTCGCCCATGCGTTCGAGCGCCTCGGAGACGTCTCCGGCTGGTTGCGCGAGCATCGGCTGGAGCGGCCGGAAGAGCTGGAGACGGAAGCGCGCGAGCCCGGGCCGGCCTTCGGTCAGCACGGCCTTCGCCACCTCCGGCAGCTCGCCCGCCAGCATGAACGCCCGGCGCACCTCGTCCGCCGGCACCTCCGCCGCCGCGGCCAGCGCCTCGGCCATGAGACCCGCGAGGGCTCCCTGGCGGAGCTCGCCGAAGAGGAGCCGCACGAGAAAATCCTGCTCCTCCTTCGTCGCTTTGGCGAGGAGGCCGGAGAGGAGCCGGCCGCGCTCGGCCGTGGAGCCGGAGCCGGTCGTGCTGGCGATGCGCTCGAAAGAAGCGTCCACTTCGCCCAGGGTGAGCGAGGGCTCGGCGGCGGCCGTCCCCGGCATGGCATTCCGGATCGCGGCGCCCCCCAGGCCAATCCGCCCCTGGCGGAGGTGGCCGGAGAGGAAGGCCACGGCGATGTCGATCTCCCCGGGGGCCAGCCGCCGCAGGAGGTCGCTCAGCGCGGAGGTCTTCTCCAGGCGGGATCGGGTCTCGGAGACCCGGCGGGAGGTGATGACGAGGTCGGCGAGGCGCATGGGGGACCCTCACATCATGATACAATTAGGAAATTGCCTCAATCCTGCTTTCAGGAGTCAGCCTCAGAGCTGACGAAGCTTCAAACGCGACAGGAGGTCCGCATGATTCCGAACGCGAAGCAGAGTCCCATCGATGGGGTCATCCTTCAACTTGAAGACCTGGTCAAGGGGTCTCTGGATCAACCTACCCGGCTCGGTTACTTCGCCAGCCTCTATCTGCGGGTGACGAATACAATCCGCTCCAAGATCGGAACGGGATACTTCGATGACGATGCGCGCATGGAACGGCTCGACGCGAGCTTCGCGAGCCGCTATCTCGATGCGGTCCGGCAGTTTCAGGCCAAGGATCCAAAGCTGCCGCAAGCCTGGGCCGTCGCACTGAACGCCGTGGCCCGAGAGGATCTCATCGTCGTGCAACATCTCCTGTTGGCGATGAATCCGCACATCAATCTCGATCTCGCGGCGGCCTGCGCCGAGACCTGCCCCGGGGACTCCATCGACACGCTCCATGGTGACTTTTTGAAGATCAACACCCTTCTGGGGGGCATCGTACCCACCGTGATCCTGGAGATGGGTGAGGTGTCTCCGTGCGCCCGGTGCCTGAGCGATCTCGCGGAAGGCGAAGAGCACGGGATCATCAATTTCAACATCGACGCCGCACGTGATTTCGCCTGGGACCTGGCGAAGACGCTCGCCCGCCTCTCTCCGGACGATCAGCAGGTCCTGATCTCGCAGAAAAACGTCTTCGTCGCGGCGCTCGGAACGGCGATCACCTTGCCGGACCCGGTCGCCAGGTGTGTGGTCCGCTGCATCAGGGAGTCGGAGCCGGCGGGCATCGATCAGATCATCCGGGTGCTCGACAACGGGAATCCCGTGGTGGAGGGCCTTGAGATACCGGCGCCACAGAAGGAGACCGCGCCGAACCGCGCCTACTATTTCGAGATCGCCCCTGGAACCTGGGCTGGAAGCTTTACCTTCAAGCTTACAAGCTGGCGTCTGCTCTGGGGCTCTTCAATGTCCTTCGTGGACAAGCTGCTGGCCAGCATGATGGCTATCTTTCAGAAGGCCTTCGGGAATGCCAGCGTCTCTTCGGTCATCACGCCGTACCCCGACCGCGGGGCTTTTGGTGTAGCCACCAACGACCTGCGGATCTTCAAGTCCTGGCTCCAACTTCTACATTCTTCCGAGGAATATACTCTCCTGCCCAACGGGTCTGGGGTCAAGGTGGATGCCCATGTCAGCTTCGGCCCCATCCCGTTCCTGTTTCGCGAGCACGACATCTACCCGGCGAACGTCCAGGACGGTGGGTTTCGAAACCTCTATCACATCCGGTTGCTCGGCACGCGGTTCCTCGGAGATTACCGCGTGCAACCGGACCGCAAGCAGGTCCTCTCCACGCTTGAGAACGAGTGGGCCGTGGCGCACGAGGCTCTGAATAAAGCAACTTGACCTGAAGCATCCGTGGCCTCTGCGGGCTTTCAGTCGCCACTGAGACTACAATCGCCGCATGGGCGATCGGGACGGGCACGAAGAGCCCTTAGAAGTCCGGGACTACTACCACGAGATCCTCCCCTTCTATGATCTCGAGTTGGCCGACCGCGGAGATGGCGAGCTCTGGGCGTGGGCGGCCAGCGCGCCTCCGGGCTGCCGGGTGCTCGAGCTGGGGGCCGGCACCGGACGGGCCACGGCCTTCCTCGCCCGCACCGCGGGGCGGGTGGTGGCGCTCGAGCTCGCGCTGGAGATGATCGCGGCCGGCCGCCCGCGGCGGGCCGGGCGCCCGAACGTCTCGTTCGTGGCCGCGGACATGCGCGAGACCCCGCTCCGCTCCCGCTTCGATCTGGTCGTCGCGGTGGACGATCCCTTCGTCCATCTGACCGGCGATGAGGACCGCGACCGCGGGTTCGCGACCGCCGCCCACCATCTGGTCCCCGGCGGGCGCTTTCTCCTCGACGCGGCCTGGTTCTCCCCGGACCAGCGCCATGCCTCGGGGGGTGCGGAAGGCCTGGTCAAGGAGCATTCCGGCCACGGCCTGAAGGTCCGCGAAACCTGGCATTGCGACCCTGAGGCCCGCCTCTGCACGGCCAGCTATGAATATTTCGAGAACGGCCGGAAGGTGAAGAAGGCCTCGTTTCCCGCCCGCCTCTGGTCGCGCGAGGAGCTGGAGCACCGAGCCCGCGCCGCCGGCCTCCAGATCACCCATCTCTGGGGGGACTACGACCGCCGCCCCTGGGACCGCGCGACCTCGCCGCGCCTCATCGCCGAGATGCGGCGCGGCTGAACGTCAGGCGGCGTAGTCGAACACCGGCGTTTCAAGAAACCGGATCGGCTTCTCCTGGCCTCGGATGATTTCCTGAAGGCGCTCGACCGTCTCGGGCGAAAAGAACTGCTCCCCCGTCTCCAGGTCAACGCGCGCCGGAACATTCTCGACCACGAAGAGCCTGCCGTTCATTTCGAGGGTATAGGTAACCCTTTTCTCTACGATGTTTTCTTCGCGGGAAACAGGGTCCGGTTCATAGACGGTGATGATCTTGATCAGAGGCCGCGATGGATGGCTGCATTGGACATGCAAAGGTCTGCGGGC
>QHVW01001006.1 GCA_003223675.1 Acidobacteriota bacterium | reverse complement strand
GCCCAGGGGGCCCGCGTCGCCGCTGGCCTCGGCGGCGAGCGCTTCCAGATCCTTGAGATCGGCCCCGGCGCAGAAGACCTTGTCGCCGCCGGTGAGGACGCCCACCCGCGCCGTGGGGTCGCGGTCGAAATCGAGCCAGGCCTCCCGCAGGGCACGGGCGGTGTGGGAGTCGATCGCGTTGCGAGCTTCCGGACGGTTGAGCTGGAGGATGCGGACGGGCCCGTCGGAGGTGACGACGAGGGGGCCGTCCGCGCTCATCGCTTACAGGACCGTCTCGCGCACGACCTCTTCGATCGAGACCATGCCGTCCCGGATCTTCTGGAGGCCGCTGCCGCGCAGGGTGATCATGCCGTTCTGGATGGCTTTCTGGCGCAGCTCGAAGGCGCTGGCGCCGGAGAGGATCATCTCCCGCATCTCGTCCTCGATCTCCAGCACCTCGTAGAGCGCCACGCGCCCCTTGTAGCCGGTGTTGCTGCAGCGCTCGCAGCCGCGGCCGCGGAAGAGCTTGAGGGTGCGCGCCTCATGCTCGGAGAAGCCGACCTGGGTGAGCGCCGGAGGGGGCATCTCGAACGGCTCCTTGCAGAAGGAGCAGATGCGGCGCACCAGCCGCTGGGCCGCGATCAGGTGCACCGAGGTGGCCACCAGGAAGGGCTCGATGCCCATGTTCATCAGGCGGCTGATCGAGGACGGCGCGTCGTTGGTGTGCAGGGTCGAGAGCACGAGGTGGCCCGTCATGGCGGCCTTGATCGCCACCTCGGCGGTCTCGAAGTCGCGGATCTCGCCGACCAGGATGATGTTCGGGTCCTGGCGCAGGAAGGAGCGCAGCGCCGCCGCGAAGTTGAGGCCGATCTGCTCGCGCGTCTGCACCTGGTTGATGCCGCCGAGGTTGAACTCGACCGGGTCCTCGGCCGTCATGATGTTCACCTCGGGGGTGTTGATGCGCTGGAGGGCCGAGTAGAGGGTGTTCGTCTTGCCCGAGCCGGTGGGGCCGGTGACCAGCACCATGCCGTACGGCTTGAGGATGGCGGCCTCGAACTTGCGCAGCGACTCCGCCTCGAAGCCCAGCTTCGACATGTCGAGCATGAGCTTGTCCTTGTCGAGCAAGCGCATGACGATCTTCTCGCCGAACAGCGTGGGGAGCACGGAGACGCGGTAGTCGAGGTCCTTGGACTTGCCGGAGATCTTGGTCTTGATCTTGATGCGGCCGTCCTGGGGCAGCCGCTTCTCGGCGATGTCGAGCCGCGCCATGATCTTGCAGCGGCTGGTGATCGCCTCCTTGAGCTTGAGCGGCGGGTGCATCATTTCATACAGGATGCCGTCGATGCGGTAGCGGACCCGGTACTCCTTCTCGTACGGCTCGATGTGGATGTCCGAGGCGCCGCGCTTGATGGCGTCGGTCAGCACCAGGTTCACCAGCTTGACCACCGGCGCCTGCTCGGACTCCTCCTCCAGGGTCGCGAGATCGAGGTTCTCCTCCTCCTCCAGGACCTCGAGGTCGCTGGTCGACTCCTCCGAGAGGTCCTCCATCACCTTCTTCAGCTCGATCGCGTGCGTCGAGCCGTAGTAGCGGTCGATGGCGGTGCGGATCCCCGTCTCCGACGCCACGACCGGCTCGACCCGGTAGCCGGTCATGAACTTCACGTCGTCCATCGCGAAGACGTTCGTGGGGTCGATCATGGCCACCGTGATCGTGGCCCCCGTCTTGGTCACCGGCAGGATGGTGTACTTGCGGGCGAGGTCGGCCGGGATGATCTTGAGCACCGCCTCCTCGATCTCCACGCCGTTGAGGTCGACCGACGGGACGTTGAAGTGCTGGGAGAGCGACTCGACGAGCTGCTTCTCGGTCAGATAGCCGAGCTTGACCAGGTTCGTGCCGACCCGGCCCCCCTGCTCCTTCTGCAGCGCGAGCGCCTCGTTGAGCTGGGTCGGGTTGATCCGGCCGGTGCGCACCAGCAGCTCCCCGAGCTTGTCGGGGACCATCGGCTGGGCCGGCGGACGGCGGAGCGGTTCCGCGGGTGGTGCCATGCCAATCACCTCTCGGGCCGGGCTTCCCGACCCTTTCTTCCGTTGCAACCTGCTGCGAAGGCGGTCTGAGACGCCCAGCAGTCTATCAGCCGGCGGGAAATCGGGTCAACGCTAATTGCAATCAAGCTATGAGAGCGCCGCCACCGCCCGGGCCGCCACCTGCCGCGGCGGCACCTCGAACAGGCACGCCTTGGTCTCGGGAAGCCGCTGATGGCAGAAGCTGCAGGGGAGGCGCTTGTAGACGGCCCCCTCTGGATCGCCATAGGGGCCGTGCCGCTCGGGATCGGTGGGGCCCATCACCATGACCAGCGGCGTGCCGAGGGCGCGGGCGAGGTGGCTGGGGCCGGTGTCGCCGCCCAGCATCAGGCGCGCCCGGCGGATCAGCGCCGCGAGCGTCGGCAGGTCCGGCGCCGGCACGACCCGGGCCGCCCCCTCGCTGGCGGCCGCCACCTCGGCGGCCAGCTCCTCCTCCCCCCGCGCCGCCGCCACCCAGGTCGGCAGCCCGGTCTCCGCCTGGAGGAGCCGCACCGCCTTCCCCCACCAGGCCGGGGGGTACCGCTTGTTGGCCCAGCCGGCTCCGGGGTGGAGCAGGGCGAACGGACCGGTTGGAAGCTCCACCCCGGCCGGCGGCTCCCCCCGGAAGAGCTTCTCCGGGCCGAAGTCGGCGGGCTCGGGCGGCAGGCCGAGGGCGTCCAGGAGGGAGAGCATGCGGTCGACCGCATGGACGCCGCGCGGCACCACCGGCCGGTTGATGAACATCGCGCTCGACGGCTCCCGCCGGTGCGGGCGGGCTAAGCCGATCCGGGTCCTGGCGCCCGAGAGCCGGGAGATCACCCCCGCCTTGTGGTTCCCCATCAGGTCGAGCGCCACGTCGGCCGAGAAGCGCCGCAGCTCCGAGAGGAAGCCGCCGAGCTCGCCGACTCCCCGCCGCGACACCTTCCGCCACTGCCGCAGGCGCACCACGACCAGCTCGTCGAGGTCCGGATGCCCGGCGAGCAGAGGGGCCATCCCCTCCTCGACCACCCAGCCGATCCG
>QHVW01001005.1 GCA_003223675.1 Acidobacteriota bacterium | reverse complement strand
CAGGCGAGGGCCAGCTCCAGGCCGCCTCCCAGGGCCGCGCCGTGGATGGCGGCCACGGTGGGGAAGGGGAGGGCCGCCAGCCGCTCCATGAGGTCGTGGCCGCGCCGCAGCATGGCGATCACGTCCATGGGGTCGGTGAGAGCGAGCAGCTCCTCCAGGTCGGCCCCGGCCACGAAGCCGTCCGGCTTGCCGGAGTAGATCACCAGCCCTTCCGGCAGCTCGCGCTCCACGCGGGCGATCTGGCTCTCGAACCAGTCGAAGAGGCGGGTGGAGAGGGTGTTGACCTTCTTGCCGGGATCGTCGAGGCGCAGCCAGGCGATCCCATCCTCCAGGGCCAGCGCGCCGGGCTCGACGGCGGCCGGGACGCTTTTCATGCGGGGCTCGGCTTCGATGACGCTCATGGGGTCATCCTAGGGATCGATGCCGCAGTGTGTCAAGGATCTTGCCGCGTGAGCGAAGGGCTTGACAGAGCCCGCGGTATGCTAAAATCGCATCAAGCAGTCCCACCGCTGGCCTCACTCTGAGGAGGGAGCCGTGCTCGAAAATCCTTTTGCAGCATACCGGTTGCAGGGCCGGAGCCTGATCCTGCTGGCGTTTCTGGGAGCGTTGGCGCTCGCTCCGGCGCGGGTTGCCGCGCAGGCGGTCTGCTCCCCCGCCCCCACCGCTCTCTGTCTCCAGGGCTCCCGCTTCCAGGCCGAGGTGACCTGGACGGCGCCGGGCTTCGGCTCCGGGGCCGGGCAGGCGGTGCCGCTGACGGAGGACACCGGGTACTTCTGGTTCTTCGGGAGCTCCAACGTCGAGCTGGTCGTCAAGGTGCTGGACGGCCGGGCGGTGAACCGGCACTTCTGGGTGTTCTACGGCGCGCTCTCGGACGTCGCGTATACGCTGACGATCACCGATCTCCAGACGGGCGCCCGGGAGGTCTTCACCAATCCGCAGGGCCGGCTCGCCAGCGTGTCGGACGTCAGCGCGTTCAACCCGGAGTCGCCGCCGGGCGCGTCCCGGGCCGCGTCTCCGGCGGCCGCCCCAGGCGCTCCGCTGGAGGCTCCGCTGCGCCAGGGCACGGAATTCCAGGCGAACGTCACGACCGCCGGCGACCAGAGCCTGCCCGCGGTGGCGATGGCTCCGGACGGCAGCTTCATGGTGGTCTGGACGCAGAACGCCAACCCCTTTGGCTCGCGGTTCGACCTCTTCGGGCGGATCTACGCCGCTGACGGGAGCCCGCGCACCGGCGAGATCCGCCTGAATCAGGCGACCTTCACCAGCAATCCACCCCGGGCCCGGGTGGCGGCCAACGCCGCGGGACGATTCATGACCGTCTGGTCCGATGGCTCGCCCAATCCGCTGCGGGCCTACGCACGTCTCGTCGGTCCCGGCGGGCACCCCCTCGGCGGGGTAATCCTGCTCGCCGCCGCGAACGCCACGGGTATTCCCTTGATCTCTCCTCCGGACGTGGTCGCCGATCCCGCCGGCGGCTTCCTCGCGGCGTGGACCGCGTACGGCGTTCCAGGAAGCTCGGCCTTGGTCACCCAGCGTTTCGACGCCCAGGGCGGCCGGCTCGGCGATCCGGTCGGGATCAACGCGCAATTCTCCTCCGAGCCGCCGCGGCTGGCGGCCTTTCCCGGCGGCGGCTTCCTGGTGGCCTGGGCCACGGTCGGCTCGTTGACCGATTCCTTTGTCTCGGACCTCTGGGCCCAGCGGCTCGACGCCTCCGGGCAGCCCGTGGGGGCCTCCATCCTTCTCAATCCGGAGTCCCGCCAGCTCGGGGGCAAGGCGCTGATCGCGCCGGTCGCCTACGCGGACGGCGGCTTCTCGGTGATCTGGGTCTTCACCCAGCTCCTGTTCTCCCCCGGGGACGGGCTGCACGCCCGCCGGTTCGCCGCCGACGGCAAGCCGGTCACCGGCATCGTTTCGATCCAGCCCGATTTCTCGTTCGCGACCACGGCGCCGGCCGCCGTCGCTCTGCCCTCGGGGGATACCTGGATCCTCTGGAACCACTTGGGGACGCACGAGGAGCCCATCGGCGGCATCTACTCCGGCGTCTTCGACTCCACGTGGGCTCTCCAGGGGGAGGTCACCCGGGTCAGCACCTTTAGCGGTTCCCCGAACGTGCAGCTCGACCCGGCCGTTGCCGCGGCCGGCGTCCACGCCGTGGCCCTCTGGGCCAGCGGGATCTATACCTTCCCCATCGATCCTCAGCCCATCTCGCAGGACGGCAGCGGCTTCGGCGTCT
>QHVW01000960.1:13787-20994 GCA_003223675.1 Acidobacteriota bacterium | reverse complement strand
GATGTGGGTGCCCGAGATGTGGCCGTACGCGTAAGCGAAGCACAAAATCACCAAGCCGTGGGCGAACGCCACCCCTACCAGCCCGCCGATCCCGAGAGCTCCGGCTCCGGCCCCGATGAAGATCAGCGCGAAGGTGCCGATGAATTCAGCGAGCAGAGACGTCGAGAGCTTGTGATACATGCAAGACCCCCTTCTGAATATTGGATGTGATTGAAACCGCGGGCGGAGTCTATCAGCGCCGCCGCTCCTGCATCTTCTTGACGACCTTGGCGGCCAGGGCGCGCGGAGTGACGCGGATCGACTGCACCCCCACCTTGTTGAGCAGGCCGGGGATGACGACCCGCTTCCCCGCCCGGAACCCCTCGTAGCCGGCGCGGGCCACCGACGCGGCGTCGGCCACCCGCAGGAGCCCCGAGAAGAGCTTGGACTCCTCCATGCCGGCCCGCCGCTGGAATTCAGTCTGGGTGGGGCCCGGGCAGAGCACGCTGACGGTGAGGCCGCTGCCGGCCAGCTCCTCGGCCAGCGCCTCGGAGAAGGAGATCACGTAGGCCTTGGTGGCATAGTAGACCGCCATCCACGGCCCGGGCTGGAAGCCGGCCGTGCTGGCCACGTTGAGGACGCCGCCCCGCCGGCGCGTCAGCATCCCCGGCAGGAATCTCTTGGTGAGGTGGGTGAGGGTGGCGACGTTGAGCTGGAGCTCCTCCAGCTCCTGGCCGAGATCGGTTTCGGCGAACGGGCCGAAGGTCGCGAACCCCGCGTTGTTGACCAGCACGTCGACCGCGACCCCGGCCGCCTCCAGCTCCCGGAAGACCTCCTCCGGGGATTCAGGCCGGGCGAGGTCCTTCGCCAGAACCCGCGCCGTGACGCCGTGCCGGCTGCGCAGCTCGCCAGCCAGCTCCTCCAGGCGGCCGGCGCCCCGCGCCACCAGCACCAGATCGTATCCGCCGGCCGCGAAAAGCCGCGCCAGCTCCAACCCGATCCCGCTCGACGCTCCCGTGATCAGGGCTGTCTGGCGCCCCCCCTCACCTGTTCCGTTGGCCATGCGCAGATTCTATATCTACTTGCCCGCCGCCTTCTCCTCCTTCGGCGCCTCCAGCGCGAACGGCGTCATCTGGATCTTGCTCACGCAGGAGAGGTCGAGCCCCTCGCCGGAGCCCTTCTCGATGAAGTCCATCTGGATCTTGTCCGTGCAGGGGTCGTCGCCACCGTGGCTGCCCCAGGGCACGAGGATGCGGACGGCGTGCGTCATGGCCGTGGTGACCCGGGGGCCGAAGTCGGGCGGCGTCACCGGATCGCGCTCGCCGTTGAGGACCAGCACGGGGAGGTCCGTATGGACCGGCTCGCTATGGCCGGGCTCGATCCTGGCGTGCGGCCAGACGCCGCAGGCGGCCGTCTGCTGCTTCACCCGGTAATCCCCCAGGAAGGTGTTGGCCGTGCGCGCCGGCACCTGGGCCGGGTCGATGAACGGGATGTCCTCGGCGCAGGTGACCGAGAAGAACAGCCCCATGGTGAGGAAATTGATCGCGTTGAGCCGGGACCGGATGCTGGCCTGGGCGATGGGCGCGAAGTCGCCGGTGGCCGCCTGATGGATCATCCAGGGCAACAGCGCGCTCGCCTGCGGGCTGTAGAGCGCCCAGCGGACGCCGTCCGCCACCACGTTCCAGGCGATCTTGAGCTGGACGGGCTTCTGGGTCTTCGGATCCTGGACCTCGACCGCCACGGGCTCGCGCCGGAGGCGGTCCATCATCGACTGGAATTCCTGCCGGAATTCCGGGAACTTGCCGTGGCAGGCGGGGTCCTTCTCGCACCAGGTCGCGAGCAGGTCGAACGAGCGCTGGCCGGCGGCGGCGTGGGTGATGGGGAGCCTCTCGTCCATCGGCACGGCGCCCACCAGGACGACCGTGCGCACCTGCTCCGGATGGCGCCGCGCGAAGTCCTGCCCCGTCCGCGTGCCGTAGGAGCCGCCAACGACGTTGACCTTGCGGTAGCCCAGCCAGGCCAGCGCCTCGGCGAAGTCGTCCACGGCGGCATCGGTGGTGTAGCGGGTGAGATCGTGCGTCTTCGCCAGGCGCTCCTCGCACTCCCGGACGGCCGCGACCGGGAACATCTCCCCGAGGTAGCTCTGCAGGTCGTCCTCATGGCCGCCGAGCTCGCAGGCCAGCTTGTCCGGCTCCGCGGTGCCGCGCTGATTGATGAAGACGAGATCGCGGTCGCGGCGCAGCGGGACTTCCGCGAGATAGCCGGCCTCCTCGGCGATCGCCTCGCCGGGGCCGCCGCCGAGGAAGAAGATCGGATCGGGCTTCGGCGTCGCCGAGAGCGCCGGCAGGACGACCACCTTCACGCCGATCTGGCGGCCCGACTTCGCCTCCCGGTTCTCCCAGACCTTGTAGGTGGCGCACCGGGCATCGACCGGCCCCTTCTCCCCGGGGACCTTGCAGGGCTGGAGCCTGGCCTGGACCGGCTTGGGAGCGGGCTTCGCGGCGGCGAGGGCCGGGAGCGCCGCGAGCGACAGGGCGACCCATAGAGTTTTCACAAGTTTCATGCGGGCTCTCCTTTGATTCTTCCAGATACGTGGAACTAGCGCGGTAGTTTCACCGGCGCCATATACAATCCCCCGCCATGGCACTGTTCCGGCGCAAGTTCCGCCTCACCGCCTGCGCGACGACCGGCGGCTGAGCGGCCAAGATAGGTCCGGGGGACCTGTCAACGATGATCGCCCCGCTCGTCCGGCTGGCCGGACGGGATGAGAGGATCCTCGTCGGCGCCGACACCGCCGACGACGCCGGGGTCTACCGGCTCGGCGACCGCGCCCTGGTCGCCACGGCCGACTTCATCACCCCGGTCTGCGACGACCCCCACCGCTTCGGCCGCGTGGCCGCCGCCAACGCCCTCTCGGACGTCTATGCCATGGGCGGCCGGCCGCTCTTCGCGCTCAACCTCTGCTGCTTCCCGGAGCTGGACGGGGAGGGGACGCAGGCCCTCACGGGGATCCTGCGCGGCGCCGCCGAGGCCTTGGTCGACGCCCACGCCGTGCTGCTCGGCGGCCACTCGGTGCGCGACCCCGAGCTCAAATTCGGCCTCTCGGTGATCGGCGAAGCCGATCCCGACCGCCTGCTCACCAACGCCGGCGCGAAGCCCGGAGACCGGCTCCTCCTCACCAAGCCACTCGGCACGGGCATCCTGATCAACGCCTTCAAGGCGGACAAGATCGACGAGGACGGCCTGGAGCCCGCCCTGCGCCAGATGGAGCGGCTGAACGACGTGGCGGGGCGGCTGGCCTTGGAGCACGGCGCCCACGCCGCCACCGACGTCACCGGCTTCGGCCTCACCGGCCACGCCCTCGGGATGGCCAAGGCCTCAGGGGCCGGCGTCCGCTTCGTCTTCGAGCGGCTGCCCGTCCACGAGGACGTCTACCGGCTGATCAAGGCGGGGGTGACCACCGGCTGCACCGTGGCCAACGAGGACAACGTCCGCGAGCTCCTGAAAGACTACGCCGGGCTCGACAAGATCCGCCGCGAGATCCTCTTCGACCCCCAGACCTCGGGCGGGCTCCTCCTCGCCGTGCCCCCCGACACCGCCCCCGCCCTCCTCGCCGCCCTCCTCGGGAGCGGCCACCAGGCGGCCGAGATCGGCGAGGTGCTGGACGGGGACGTGCGGATCGAGGTGGTCTAGACCCCGAGCTGACGCTTCAGCTCCGCCAGCTCCGTCGCCAGCCGCTCCACGACCTCCTCCAGCCGCTCCACCCGCGAGGCGAGCGCGGCGCGGGGGGAGGCCGAGGGATCGGGAGGTCCATCGAAGACCTCCTCGGGCTCGGGCTCCGGCGACGCCTCGCCGATCAGATGGGTCCAGCGCGTCTCCTTCTGGCCGGGGCGCCGGGGGAGCTCCATCACCAGCGGCTCTTCCTCGGCGGCCAGACGGCGGAGCGCCTCCTCGACCTCCTCCAGGGTGGCGAACGGGTGCATCCGCTCGCTGCGGGTGCGCAGCTCCCCCGGCGTCTGCGGGCCGCGCAGCAGCAGGAGCGTGATCAGCGCCTTGCCCGCGCGGTCGAGCCCCCAGCGGCGCGAGACGCTCTGCTGCCAGCGCTCCGTGCGCGCCCCCTCCGAACGCCAGGCGAGCACCTCCTGGCGCAGCCAGTCCAGGGCGGTCACCACCTGGTCCTCCGTGAGCTGCATCACCGGCTCGCGGTTGGTCTTCTGATTGCAGGCCGCGATCAGGGCGTTGACGGTCATCGGCACGGTCTCCGGGTTGGTCTGCTCCTTCTCCAGCAGGGAGCCGAGCACCCGGGCCTCGACGGCATCGAGCTGGCGGGGAATGCGGGTCGACATGCCGGGGATCTTACCGGACCGGGTGGAGGGGGCGGAGGATATCCCCTTGATTTCTTTCTGGAGAAGTGGCATAGTCGCCGGAAATCACCGATCGAGACACACGGAACAAGGTTGGACTCGGTTTCACGAGACACAGGCCCGCCAGACACCCTCGCCTTGCAGCAACCGGTTCACCTGCGTTCAACCGTTTCTGAATAAACCCCCCTCTCAAGCGACTCTTGCATGCGCAACTACGGATTTCAGCGGGTCATCCAGGAGGAGAAGAGCCGTACGGAGGCTCGTCATTCGATTCATGATTTGACCCCCCTGTGGGGTGGAGGAGGCCGCCTTACCGGCGGCGAGAACAAACAACCCTGTTTCATTTGTTGCAAGGAGCAAGAGTATGCCTGAGCAAGGTACCGTGAAGTGGTTCAACGACGCCAAGGGCTATGGCTTCATCGTGCGGGAGCGTGGCGCGGACGTCTTCGTCCACCACGCCTCCATCATCGCCGAGGGGTTCCGGACCCTGAGCGAGGGAGACCGCGTCAGCTTCGACGTGGTGGAGGGCCCCAAGGGGCTCCAGGCCAAGAACGTCGTCAAGATCTCCTGAGCCGCTTCCTGTCTCCATAGTGGCGCCCTGCCGGTCCTCCCCGGCGGGGCGTTGTCGTTTTCAGCCCCCATCCTCCGGAATCTACAGGCCGCAGAGCGGGTTACAATCCCCGTCCCATGATCCGGCTCGGCTCCCTCCCCATCGATCCCCCGCTCTGGCTCGCTCCCATGGCCGGAGTGACCGACCGCGATTTCCGTCTCATCGTGCGGCGGATCGGCGGCGTGGGGGTGGTGTCGATGGAGTTCATCTCCTCGAAGGCGATCGTCAACGGCAACCAGCGGACCCGCGAGCTGATGTATTTCAGCGCGGAGGAGCGCCCGCTCGCCATCCAGATCTACGGCTCCGACGCCGCCACCATGCGCGAGGCCGCCCTGGTGGTCGAGGAGCTCGGCGCCGACGTCTGCGACATCAACATGGGATGCCCGGCCAACAAGGTCCTCAAGGGGTGCGCCGGCGCCGCCCTGATGGGGGACCTCAAGCTCGCCGAGACGATCGTCCGCACCGTGCGCGACGCCATCTCGATCCCGCTCACCGTCAAGTTCCGCCTGGGGCTCGACGACTGCCGCCGCAACTACCTGGAGTTGGGCAGGATCTGCGAGGCCAACGGCGTGGCCGCGGTCGCCATGCACGCCCGCACGGCCCGCCAGATGTTCACCGGCGAGGCCGACTGGAGCCACCTCGCCCGCCTCAAGGAGACCCTCGCCATCCCGGTGATCGGCAACGGCGACGTGCGGGAGGCCGAGGACGCCCTGCGCATGCTGGCTGCGACCGGCTGCGACGGCGTCATGGTGGGGCGCGGCGCCACCCGCAACCCCTGGCTCTTCCAGCAGATCGCCTCGCGGCTGGAGGGGAGCCCGGTGCGCGAGGCCACCCTCGCCGACCGCCGCGACCTCATCCTCGACCACTTCCGCATGGTGGCCGAGCGCGAGCATTCCCAATTCGCCCTCCACAAGCTCCGCAAGTTCACCGGCTGGTACACCCACGGCCTGCCGAACGGCCGCAAGCTCCGCCAGGCGATCAACCAGATCCCCGACGTCCCCGCCTTCCTCGAGACGGTCGAGGCGTTCCTGGACGAGATCCAGGTCGAAGAAGCCGCCGCTTAGGTACTTTTCTTGCATTTGAACCCTTCGTCGTTTTTTCAGGACTCAGGGATCAGGGAGGGAACGAGAATGACTCCTAAGCGGAAGGTCGACCGTCTCCTGTTCGTCTTCAACGCCGAAACGGGATCGTTCAACGCGTTCCTCGACAGCGCGAAGAAGGTCCTCAAGATCAAGGGCTGCACCCTCTGCGCCATCACCCACGGGCTGGCCGGCGAGAAGTCCGAGTGGCGCGACTGCAAGGAAGAGATGGGGGTGCCGATCGACTACGTCCACCGCGACGAGATCTCGCCGGACCTGCGGGCGATCATCGGCGACCAGCTTCCCTGCGTGGTCGCGCAGGCGGGGATGGACCTCGTCCTCCTGCTCGCCCCCGACGTCCTGGACCGCTGCCAGGGGAGCGTCGCCGACCTCAAGGGCCGCCTCCACTACTTCGCCTCGATGAACCGCCTGGAGATGCCGCCGCTGGTGCAGGTGTGAGGGGAGCGGTTGAGGTACAATCCGGCGTGGATGGCCATCAAATTCGGAGCGCAACCAATGTCCGCCCCCGACGAGCACAAGATCCATGTCGTGATTTTCCGTAACGGCGAGTGGCTCATCGCGCAGTGCCTGGAGCACGACATCGCCACCCAGGCACGCGACGTCAAGGAGCTCCTCCACGAGGTTGGACGCATCCTCTCCGCTCACATTCTGGTCGCCGATCAGGATGGCTCGGAGCCGTTCGCGGACATCCCCAAGGCACCCAGGCGGTTCTGGCAGATGTACAAGCACGCGACCGCCCGGCTGGAGCCGATCCGGGACATCGAGCTTCCGGCGGCCGGGCACCCTCGCCCGATCCTCGAGCTACGCGCCGCCTAGTTTTCCAGATCCATCTCTGTCTCGTCGTAGGGTTCCTCCGGAGGCAGCCCAAAATCCTCCGGGGGGATTCCCAGCCTCCGGCAAAGGCTTCCTGTGGTGAACGGATCGAGTTGCTCGTCCAGGTCGATCCCCGGGAGATGTACCGTCGTCTCCTTGTCGTCGCTCTGGAGATACCAGATCTCCATACGTCCGCCTTGGGGATGGGCGGCGGACCTGCGGGAGAGCCGAAGGCCGTAGTGGGCCTCGACCTTGGCCAGGAAATCCCGCAGGGTCAGACTCCAGGGACTTTCAGCCGCCAGATCCTGGAGCTGGCGCTGCTCTTCTTTCGTTTTTGAGGC
>QHVW01000960.1:0-13713 GCA_003223675.1 Acidobacteriota bacterium | reverse complement strand
TCCCCCATGGTGGAGCACGCGATCGACCTCGACCTCCCGCCGGAGGGAGCCCTCTCGGCCCTTCGGAAGGCGGCCGAGGAATGGGGGGCCGAGCTTCAGGAGGAGGGAGACGGCGGGACGCTCCATCTCCCCATTCTGGCCGGGCTGCGGCGGGGGCTGATGAGCGGTCCGGTCGAGATCCGGCCGGCGGAGGGGGGGTCCCGGGTGACTTTCCGGCCGGAGACGTCGGTCTACTACGTCCAGACCCAGGCGGTGATGGTCCTCCTCCTTGCGGTGGTGGGCGGGCTGCTCACGGTCCTCTGGCCGTTCTTCCCCAAGCTGCTGGAGGTGGCCCCGTTCGGCGCCGTGGTCGCTCTCGGCGGCTGGTTCCTGGTCATCTCCCGCCTGCGCACCAGCGGCCCCGACGAGTTCCTGGAGGCCGTCGCCGCCCAGGAAGAGGGCCCCCGGAAGGCCTAGACGGCGGTCTGCCTCCCGCTACGACGGTTTATCTCCGGCTACGACGATCTGCCTCCGCCTGCGACGGACCGTCGTAGGGATACGACGGTTTGCCGCTGCGTATGACGGTCTGCCTCCGCGTACGACGAGCCATCATATCCTTACGACGGGCTGTCTCCCGCTGCGACGGTTTTTCTCCAGCTACGACGAGTTGCCTCTGCGCACGACGGGCCGTCGTATCGGTACGACGGTCTGCCTCTGCCTACGACGGTTTTTCTCCGCGAACGACGGCCTGCCTGCCGCTACGACGGGCCGTCGCAGGCTTACGACGAGCCGCCTCCCGGTACGACGGTTTTTCTCCAGCTACGACGGCCCGTCGTACGCGGAGGCAGGCCGTCGTACTGGGAGATGGACCGTCGTAAGGGGACGACGGAGCATCCGCCCGGGAATGCCTACCGTCCCGTCCTGGTTTATACTGGTGTAGGCAGCACGGTTCTTTGCCATCGTAACACTGGAAAAGATAACTGCGAACGATAACTTCGCCCTCGCGGCCTAAAAAGGGCTCGTGACGTTCCGATGGTGGGCCTTGATTCGCGGCGCCCACCGGAACGACGCTAAAGCGGATCAATGGGTGCGTATGCCTTGCGGCGCATCCTGATACAAAGCAAGGCTGGCTACCGTGCCAGGTTGGCCTTCTTCCAGAGCACGGAGGCGAGACTTAGGATAGAAGGATACACACGTAGAAGCTCCTGAGACGTGTTCTTCGGACGCGGGTTCGACTCCCGCCACCTCCACCATCCGCCAATTTCCTTCCCACTGAGTTTCTTGACACTGCGGCGGCCATGCCGGATACTAGTGTTGGCTGTGCACAGAGAGGCCAACTTGGCCCCGATCCATTGGATCGCCCGCGAGCTTACGCAGGGTCTTACCGGCACAGCCTATTAAATCCTCCAGAGGACCCGTGTCCGAAGGGGGATTTTTCCTACTCCGTAGCCCTGAATCCTGCCGTTCGGTCCCTTGCGGAACTTCGTAGCGATCCGGGAAAACCAGTCGTAGGCCGGGAGGGTGCCCAACCCCTTCGTCTCCCATTCTTCGCCATAATCGCGAAACTGCCTGTACACGTTGTAGGCCACCAAGTCCGCAACCTGGATCATCTCGGAGCGCTTCGAGTCCACGAACCGCAAATCCCGCAGGTGCTCGAAAGTGAGCCCTTTCCAAAGAGTAGAGCCCGTCTTCTTTAGCTGTGCATGGTGCCGCCGCAGATTGTCGCGGTACTGGTTCCCCCTCGGCGTTGCCCCGCTCATGTCATCTACGATTACGGAGAAACAACGATCACCCGGTCCGCAATCCACGATCTCCGAATGGGCTCTCTGAAGGATGAGCTCGTAGGCGGCAGCGGGTGGGTACCAAGCACGATCTCCATAATCCTCTCGCATCTGAATCTTGTCCACGACACAGACGAGCAACGTCAAATCCGTGCCCAAGACCACTTGGTAATATTCTTCAATAAATCGAGTCAGATCAGCGTCGGATAGCCCATACCTCTGCAGGTACCGAGTTGTCCTTTCCTTTTTCAGGCGCAGCCAGTTCGACTTGATTTCGACATCCTCTGTATGAAAAACCGCAGCCTTGAGGCGACGGAGCTCCGCTGTGATCTTCTTCGCCTCTTTCACCGTCAAGAACACGCCTGCAAATACGAAGTGCCGCGTGTTTCCAACCGTCTCATAGGTCCCGGTCGGCGAGTATTCCTTGGTTCCGGAGTCGTCTATGTATAGGGCGTGCGTTTCTATTTCTGTCGTGGGCATGAGCTTGTGCTCACGATCTCTCGAACGCCGCCGCGATGCTCCGCTCGTACGGCGGCCGCAGCACGCCCGCCTCGGTGATGATCCCCGCGATCAATTCCGCCGGGGTGACGTCGAAGGCGAAGTTGAGCGCTTCGGTCTGGTCCGGGGCGATGCGGGTGCCGAAGACCTCGGTGACCTCGCTGCTCCTGCGCTCCTCGATCGGGATCGCCGCGCCGTTGGGGGTGGCGCGGTCGATCGTCGAGAGGGGGGCGGCGACGTAGAAGGGGACGTCGTGGCGGTGGGCGAGGACCGCCACCGTGTAGGTGCCGAGCGCTGTTGTCCGTCACCAGGCGGAAGGGGATGCCGAGCTTCTTGAGCTCCCAGGCGGTGAGGCGCGCCCCCTGCAGCAGCGGCCGGGTCTCGTCCACCCAGACCTGCTCCACCTTGCCGTCCCGCCAGGCGGAGGTGATCACCCCCAGCGCCGTGCCGTAGCCGGCGGTGGCGAGCGCGCCGGTGTTGCAGTGGGTGAGCACGCGCGACCCTTGAGCGAAGAGGGGCGCCCCGTGCTCGCCGATCCGGCGGTTGATCCGCACGTCCTCGGCGTGCAGCTCGCGGGCCCAGGCGAGGAGCGCGGCGGTCACCGCCTCCGGCCCCTGGTCCACGCTCTTCTCGAACACCTTTCGCCCCCGCTCCAGCGCCCAGCGCAGGTTGACCGCCGTCGGCCGGGTGCCGCCGAGCAGCTTCGAGACCTCCTCGAACCGCGCCCGGAGCTGCCCGGGATCGCGCACGGTCCGCATCCCCAGCACCAGACCGTAGGCCGCCGCGACGCCGATCGCCGGCGCGCCGCGCACGGCGAGGCGGCGGATGGCGTCCGCCACCTGCTCGGGGGTCTCGCAGTCGATCCAGACCTCCTCGGTGGGGAGGCGGGTCTGCTCCAGGAGCTGGAGGCCGGGGCCCTCCCAGCGCATCGGGGAGAAAGCATCGGGGGATTGGGGGTCGCTCATGGGGCGGTATCTTACCCGCTTCTCCTGGGTCCCCTCAGGCCGGCGGCTCCTGATAGAATGCCCCGCGTCCGGGCGGCTCGCGCCGGTTTTCTTCTCTCCCCGCAACAGCTATCGAATCGAGGGTTTACGTTGAAAGGCGATCCGAAGAATCTTGGCTTTTCCACCCGCGCCGTCCATGCCGGCCAGCATCCCGATCCCCGCACGGGATCGGTGGCGGTGCCCATCTATCAGACGTCCACCTACGTCCAGGAGCAGTTGGGCGAGGCGGTGCACTACGAGTACGCCCGCGTCCAGAACCCCACCCGCGAGGCGCTGGAGGAGCAGGTGGCGGTGCTCGAGGGGGGCGTCAAGGCGCACGCCTTCGCCTCCGGCATGGCGGCGATCTCCTGCCTGATGACGGTGGTCCAGGCGGGCGACCACGTGGTGGTGTCGCGCAACGTCTACGGCGGCACCTTTCGCTACTTCACCCGCATCCTCGAGCGCTACGGCCTCTCCTTCTCCTGGGTCGACACCACGGATCTCGGCGCCGTCGAGGCGGCGATCGGGCCCCGGACGAAGATGGTCTACATCGAGACCCCCACCAATCCGGTGATGGACATCACCGACATCGCGGCGGTGGCCGGGATCGCCCATGCCCGCGGCGCCGGCGTGGCGGTGGACAACACCTTCCTCACCCCCTATCTCCAGCGCCCCCTGGCCCTCGGAGCGGACTACGTCGTCCACTCGGCGACGAAGTTCCTCAACGGCCACAGCGATTCGATCTGCGGCGTGCTGATCTCCTCGCGCCCGGAGGACGCCGAGTGGTTCGCGCTGGTGCAGAAGTCGTCGGGCGCGATCCTGTCGCCGTTCGACTGCTTCCTGGTGATGCGGGGGATCAAGACCCTGGTCGTCCGCATGGACCGCCACGAGAGCAACGCGCGGCGGATCGTCGACTGCCTGGTGGGCCACCCCAAGGTGCAACGCGTGCTCTACCCCGGGCTGCCGGACCATCCCGGCCATGAGATCCAGAAGCGGCAGGCCTCCGGCTTCGGCTCGATGATCACCATCGAGATGGGGAGCTTCGCGGCGGCCAAGGCGATGCTCGACCGCATGCAGGTGATGAGCTTCGCCGAGAGCCTGGGCGGCGTCGAGAGCCTGATCTCGCACCCGGCCTCGATGACCCACGCCTCGATTCCCCCGGAGCGGCGGGCCGAGCTCGGCCTGACCGACGGCATGGTGCGGATCTCGGTGGGGATCGAGAACGTCGAGGACCTGATCGCCGACCTGGAGCAGGCGCTGGCGGGGGTCTGAGGCCTCAGACGTTCTCGGGATCGACCGCGGCGTAGGCGATCTCGTCCTCGTCCTCTTCTTCGTCCTCGTCCGCGAAGGGGGCATCCTTGTCGACGCTCCCCGCGATCCATTCCAGGAAATGCGGCTCGCCGTACGCGACGTTGAAGGAGAGGATCTCGGGGAGCTCGTAGCTGTGGAGCTCGCGGATGGTGTCCTGCACACCGTTGAGCTCGCTGTCGAGGGTCTTGACGATCAGCAGCAGCTCCCCGTCCTTGCAGATCTTGCCTTTCCAGCGGTAGATCGAGCGGATGCCGGGGAGGATGTTGACGCACGCGGCCTGGCGCCGCGCGACGATCTCGCGCGCGATGAGGTAGGCCTGCTCTTCGGTTCCAACGGTGGTGACGACGACGATCGCACGCATGGACCCCAAGGTACTGCACTCGTTCCGAGCGAGTCAATCACGCCAGATCCGCCGCTCGGGGACCCAGGTGAGGATGCGCACCTTCCCCACGCGGTTGGCGACCCGCACGGCCACGAGCCTGCCCACGCCGTCGGTCAGGTAGAGCGAGCCGGGCGTCGAGGTGCCGAGCGCGCTGAACGAGGCGAGGTCGGAGCTGTTGAAGCGGATGGGATCGCTCACGTTCAAGGGGTGGCCGGGCGAGCTGGGGTCCGCCGGCGCCGGTCCCGGCGGGAAGCCGAAGCCGACGCCCCGCCCGAGGTTGGCGAGCCGGCGCGGTGGCTCGATCGGGCGGTCGATGCCGGCGTCGATGTCCTTGTTGAGCACGCCGTCCCCGTCGCCGTCGCGATAGAGGGTGAAGGTGACCGTGCCGTCCTTGGCGGTGCGGAACTTCACCGCCACGTTGGCGTCGAGCCGTACCGCGGAGGCGCGGGCGAGCCGCAGGACCCCCACCAGCTCGTCGGCCGCGAGCCGCAGCCGCATGTCGCTGGTGGCCTGGACCAGCGACGGCGCTCCCAGCAGCAGGATGAGTACGAGCACGGCGAGGGACACGATCAGCTCCGCGAGCTGAAACCCCTTTTCATGGGATGTCATATGGGATGTCATGGGCGGCCTCCCCGAGAGGCCCGGGCGGGGCGGAGCTCGCAGGCCCCGCCCCGCCCGGAGCGCGTCAGCGGGACTCCTTCTGGGCGGCGGAGGCCTTGGCCTGAGACGACTTGGAGGACTTCGCGCCGGAGCCCGACCGGCTCCCCTTCACCTTCTGATTGAGCGTGGTCTCGCCCGCGATGGCCACGTAGGGCTTCAGGAGCTGGAAGGTCTTCTCGCCGATCCCCTGCACCAGCATCAGGTCCTCGGGCTTCTTGAACGGACCGTTCTGCTTGCGGTAGTCGACGATCCGCTGGGCGACGCTGGGGCCCACCCGCGGCAGCAGGGCGAGCTGCGTGGCGTTGGCGCTGTTGACGTTGACCACCCCGCGGGTCTCCGCGCCCAGGGTGGGCAGGGCGGCGAAGAGGAAGGCGAGGGCCAGCAGGCCGGCCACGATGCGATGAGCGCGAGGCGCGCGATGGATGCAGTGAGCGTTCTTCATGGGGTTCTCCCTTTTCTTTTTCGTTGGCGAAGCGTTCGTTTTGCGACGGTTTCTCGAAGTCCCTTTCCGTGTGGTTTTCCAGGTCCGCGTCTCTTCAGCGCCACCTCCTCTCGGGTTGACGCTCACGCCTAGATCAAGCCTCCTGCCAGGGGGGCTTGCGGGACTCAACTCGCTGAAGAAAAAGGAGTTATTGGAATCGGCCGGCGGCCGGGGAGGGGGGCCGGCGGCAAAGGATCAGGCGGCGGGCGTCAGGGAGCGGGGCGGAAATCGCGGCCGGACGGGGGTTTGCCGGCATCGCAAAGGATTTGGCGGCGCGCGCGATCTTTTGCGGCGCGGGTCCCTTTCGAGTACAGTAGCCGCGCCATGGCGGAAGAACGGTCGGTCGGTCGCGAATACCTCGAGGCGTTGATCATCGCCGCGATATTCCTGCTGTTCACGAACACCTTCGTCGTCCAGACGTTCTACATCCCGAGCGGCTCGATGGAGGACACCCTCCTCATCGGCGACCACCTGTTCGTCAACCGGTTCATCTACGGCCCCACGGCGACCGGGGCGGAGAAGCTGCTGCCGTTCCGGCCCGTGCACCGGGGCGACATCGTGGTCTTCCGCTCGCCGGAGGAGCCGAAGCTCGACCTGGTCAAGCGGTGCATGGCGGTGGGGGGCGACACGGTCCAGATGATCGACAAGCAGCTCTACATCAACAGCAAGCCGGTCAGCGACTCCAGCTACGCCTTGCACAAGAACCCGATGACCATCTTCTCGGACCCCCGCACGATCAACTACGGCCCCTTCGTGGTGCCGGCGGGCCACTACTTCTGCATGGGGGACAACCGCGACAACTCCTACGACTCGCGGTTCTGGGGGCCGCTGCCCGCCCACCTCGTCAAGGGGCGGGCGCTCTTCATCTACTGGTCCTACGGCGGGCGCACCTCGACCGGCCAGTGGGAAGGGTGGGGAGCGAAGACCAGGGACCTGCTGGAGACGGCGGTCGGCTTCTTCTCCAAGACCCGCTGGGAGAGGACGTTCCGCCTGATCCGGTAGCGCCGCGGGTATGTACGCCGAGAAATCCCTGCTCCGGGAATACCTGGAGGCGCTGCTCATCGCCGTCATCTTCGCGACTTTCGCCCGCACCTGGATCGTGCAGGCGTTCAAGATCCCGTCCGGCTCGATGGAGAAGAGCCTGCTGATCGGCGATCACATCCTGGTCAACAAGTTCATCTACGGGCCGACGATCTCGCCCCTGGAGGAGAAGCTGCTGCCCGTCCGCAAGGTGCGGCACGGCGACGTGGTGGTGTTCAAGTACCCCAAGGAACGGGCTCGCGACTTCATCAAGCGGTGCATGGGGCTGCCGGGGGACACGCTGAAGATCATCGACAAGGACCTCTACATCAACGGCAGGCACGTGGACGACTCCGCGTTCACCTACTACGCCGACTCCGAGGTCTACCCGCACGACCTCTTCTACCACTCCAAGCGCGTGCGCGACAATTTCGGCCCCACGACCGTCGGCCCCGGGAGCTATTTCTGCATGGGGGACAACCGGGACAACTCGAACGACTCCCGCTACTGGGGGACGGTGCCCGAGAGCGACCTCAAGGGGCGGGCATTGCTGGTGTACTGGTCCTTCAGCGGCGAGGACGAGGCGTTCGAGGCGCCGGGCTACGGTGGGAAGGCCCGCCAGATCGGCCGGGTGGCCCTGAATTTCTTCCGGCAGACGCGATGGGATAGAACCTTTCGCATCGTGCGATAAACTACCTCCAACGATCCTACTGGAGGAAAGCCATGCCACGACGGAGATCCGAACGGGGCGAGGGGAATCTCGGGTGTATTCTCTGGCTGCTGGCGCTCGCTCTCGTGACCCTGATCGCCTGGAAGGCGGTGCCGGTCAAGATCGCGAGCACGCAGCTCTATGACTTCATGGACGAGCAGGCGAAGTTCGCGGCCGCGCGGACGCCCCCGGAGGAGATCGCCAAGGCGATCGTCAAACGCGGGCAAGAGCTCGAGATCCCGCTCGACAAGGGGGACGTCCACGTCTCGCGGGACGGGGACCGCATCTTCATGGACGTCGAGTACACGGTCCCGCTGGAATTCCCCGGCTATACCTACCAGTGGCACTTCCACCAGAAGCTCGACCGGCCGATCTTCATCGTCTGACGCGCGGCTGGCCGGCGGTCCTCGGGGGCGGCTTCGCCCCCGGGGCGCTGGCCGGGGTCCAGCTCGCCGGGCTGATCTTCTTTCTCAATCCGCGCCTGCCGTTCGCCTTCGCCCCGGTGCTGCGCGGCTGCCTGATCTACGGCGCGCTGCTGGGCGCGGTCAGCCTCGCGCTGTGCCTGCCGTTCACCTGGGGGCGGCCGCGGCGGGCCCGGCGGCTCCTCCCCTGGAGCCTCACCCTGGCGCTGGCCCTCTCCGCCGTCCTCGACTGGACCCACGCCTCCTACTTCGCCTACTTCCTGCCGCCGGGCATCAACGACCGGCTGATCAAGACGGCGCTCTGGCTCACCCTCGGCGCGCTGATCGCCTTCTATACCGCCCTGCTGCACTCGCTGAGCCGCCGCCGCTACGGTCCGCGCAGCCGCTGGGGGCTGACGCTGGTGGCGGCGCTCTCGATCTATGCGATGGTGGAGCGGCGGGAGGCGTTCCGGCCGCGGCCGGTGCCCACTCCGCGGCCGGCGGTGGTGGAGTCGGGCCAGCGCCCCCGGCTGTGGGTGATCGGCCTCGACGCGGCGACGCTCGACGCCATCCTCCCCCTGGCGGGCCAAGGGCGGCTCCCGTTCCTGGCCACGGTCCTCCAGAGCGGCGCCTACGGCCAGTTGAGCACGCTGGTGCCCACCCGGCGGGACGCCATGTGGACCACGCTCGCCACCGGCAAGTACCCGTTCAAGCACGGCATCACCGGCCGGCGCGGCTTCCCGGCCCCCTTTTTGGCGCCCGGCGCCCGGCTCGACCTGCTCCCGTCGGGGATCTCCTTCACGCGCTGGGGCACCCTGGGCGAGAAGCCCCTGCCGCCGGGCATTCCCCGCCGCGAGGCGCTGGCGCTCTGGGAGATCTTCCCGCGGCTCGGCGTGCCCGCCGGCGTGGTGGGGTGGCCGGCCACGCAACCCGAAGACCGGGAGGCCACCTTCGCGCTCACCGATGGAGACTTCCTCCCGGGCTCTCCCCGCGCGCTCGACTTGGGCCTCCGCGGCCGCTTCGGCCCGCACGCCCCCGCCTCCCTGCTGCAAGCGCTCGACGGCGACCTGCGGCGCCAGTCCGCGGCGCTGGCGCTCGCCGGCCGAAATCCTCAGGCGCAGGCGGTCTTCCTCCTGCTGCCAGGGCTGCGGGAGGTGTCGCGCCACTGGTTCGGCGGCTTCAGCGCCGTGCAGCTCGAGGGCGAGCCGAAGAGCGAGGCCTCCCGGGCCGCCGCCGAGCGGGTAGGGGCCTATTACGAGTGGCTCGACGATCAGCTCGCGGCGATCTGGCAGCGGGAGACGGGGCCCCGGCTGCTGGCCGTGGTCTCCTCCTACGGGGTCAACCCGCAGGGGGGGTGGCGCCGGGTCTGGGGACAGATGTCGCCGGGGGCGGCGCTCGGCGGCGAGTTTCAGGGGGGGCCGGACGGCGTCCTCCTCCTCTACGGCGAGGGGATCCGCCCGAACGCCCTGCTGACCGGCGCCCGGCTGGTCGACGTGGCGCCGACCCTGCTCTACGGCCTGGGCTTCCCGGTCTCCCGCGAGCTCGACGGCCAAGTGCTCACCGCCGCCTTCGACAAGCGCTTCCTGGCGAGCAACCCGGTGGCGTTCTTCCCCTCCTACGAAGGGCTGGCGGCCACCCGGCCGGCGGGAGCTCCGGCAAGACCATTGGTTCCCTGATTACTCACAGGCTCATCCTCGCCGGGAGCGAATTTCTCAAAGTACAGGTCGAGGTCGAAGAAGCGGGCACTGGTGATTTCCGCGACGGGTAGAGCGGTAAGGAATTCGTCCGCGCTCAGGCGTCCGTCCTCTTCGAAGTAGCTCTCCACGGGATAGAACACGCTGAAGTTGAGGTCCAGGGTGTCTTTGTGCCGATAGCCGCTCATCACCGGTATCACAGATACATACGCGTCGTTTGCCCGTAGATTTGGCGATTTCGCGATCCAGCCGACGAAGGCCTTGCGGTCCTTCATCGTGAGGCAGACGAGAGCGGGGTCTTTGTCATTGGCCCGCTTCGCGGCCTCATGCAATAAGTTCTGCAGCGTGTTCCCCCACCTCTTCACGGCCCAGCTCAAGGCCTTCTCGCGGCTGGCCTCAAGGAACGCCCATTCATCGTTCTCTTCGTCCCGAGACGTGGGCAACGCCCGGAGCCCCTCGCAGAGATTCCAGATGTAGGCCGCGAGAGGAGCTGCCGGGAGGGTCAGGGCCAGTGAGCTCAGGAGAGGAACATGGCCTCCAGCCCCATACCAGAGCGCCCGGAGCTCCGGCCACCCTTGGCCCAGGAGGTAGACAACCACCCGGCAAGGAAGAAAGAGCGTGAAGCCGGCGATAGTTGCCTCAAAGATCAGGCGATAACCATCCAGAGCCTGAGCCCGGAAGTAGAAGCGATGGCAAAAATGGATAAAGAGATACCCGCCGAGCAGCGGAAGGAACAGAAGAAGATTGGAGGGCATCGGATGCCCGGATTACTTGGTCAGCCGATCGTACTTCTGCGATCGTGCTTCTGAACGATATCCCGGGCTCTCTGGGCGATCTCTCGGACCCTCGGGTTCTTCAAGAGTCGATCCACATCGACCACCACGTTACCGGTGCTCGAGATGGTGTAGCCCTTGTCGTTCCGCCGTCCCTCAGGAGCATTCTTTGACATGGTTTCATACACCTTCATAAGACCCCCTGTTTCTTCGCTTGCAGGGAGAGTGCCCGAAGCGAAGGTGACCGAGACCAGCTTGCTTCAGGATTACTATACTCCATAACCCGAATGCCGCACACGGCCAAGCAATCCCCACAACAGCGCGGCCAAGCCAGCGATTCCAGGAGACCCGGCCCTCCGGGTACCGCAGCTTACGACGCCACCCGCTTGGGGCCGGCCGCCTTGGCGGCATCGCGAGTCATCGCGCAGCGCCCCTCGAAGGTGGCGCCGTCCTCGATGATCAGCGCGGGAGTGTCGATCTCCGCGAAGACTTTTCCGCTGGGCGCGATTTGTACCTTGCGTAGGGCATGGATGGTGCCCCGGACGGTGCCGGAGACGAAGACCTGGCCGACGTGGATCTCGCCGTCCACCTCGCCGGCCTCGCCCACGATCAGGTCCCCCTGCGACTCCACGAGCCCGGTCAGCTTGCCGTCGACGCGGAACGAGGCGTCGAAGCGCAGCTCCCCCTGGAGATGGCTGCCGCCGTCCAGGAATCCATTGAGGTCCCCCTGCTTGCCTTCCGACTTGAAGATCATCGGCTCTCTCCCCGCTCGATCAGTACGTCGAAAAGCCGCATCAGCTCCTCTTCCGAGTGGAAGTGGATGCGGAGCTGCCCACGCTGTCCCCCCGGGCCCTGCCGTTTGATCTCGACGCGGGTCTGCAACCGGCGGGTGAGGCGCTCCTCGGCGGCGGCGGTATGGACCTCGACCGGACGGTCCGGCTTCGGCTTCGGTTTCTCCTGCGGCTGGGGATCGGTGGCCAGACGCTCGAGATCGCGGGCGGAGAGCCCGTCGCGCACGGCGCGGTCGGCGAGCCGGATCTGCTCCTCCGGGTCCTGGATGGCGAGCAGCGGACGGGCCTGGCCGGCGGTGAGCCGCCCCTCGCGCACCAGGTCGAGCACCTCGTCGGGGAGGCGCAGCAGGCGCAGCGCGTTAGTGACGGTCGTCCTCGCCTTGCCGACGCGGGTCGCCACCTCCTCCTGGGAGAGGCCGAACTTCTCCTGCAGGGCGGCGTAGGCCTCGGCCTCCTCGATCGGGTTGAGGTCGCTGCGCTGGAGGTTCTCGACCAGGGCGAGCTCCAGCATCTCGCGGTCGTCCGTCACCTGGCGGATGACCACCGGCACGGCGTCGAGCCCCGCCTGGCGAGCGGCCCGCCAGCGGCGCTCGCCGGCGATGATGGCGTACCCCTCTCCCTCGGGGGTGACCACCAGCGGCTGGATGATCCCCTGGGCGCGGACCGAGGCCACGAGGTCCTCGATCGCCGCTTCATCGAAGTAGGTGCGCGGCTGGAAGCGGTTGGGGTGGAGGCTCGCGACCGGCAGCGTGCGCACCGGCTCGTCCGGCTTCGGCTCCGCCTTCTCGATCAGGGCGTCGAGGCCGCGGCCGAGCCCCCGTTTCTTGCCCGCGGGACCGGTCACGCGGCCCTCCGCAGGATCTCGCGGGCGACGGCGAGATAGGCCTCGGCGCCGCGCGACTTGATGTCGTACTGGAAGATGGGGAGGCCGTGGCTCGGCGCCTCCGCCAGACGGATGTTGCGCGGCACCACCGTCTCGTAGACCTTGCCGGCGAAGTGGGAGCGGACCTCCTGGGCCACGTCCTTCGAGAGGTTGGTGCGGTCGTCGTACATGGTCAGCAGGATGCCGGCGATCTGCAGGTGCCGGTTGAGGCTTCCCTGGACGCGCTGGATGGTGGCGAGCAGCTCGCTGATCCCTTCGAGGGCGAAGTACTCGCACTGGAGGGGGACGAGCACGCCGTCCGCCGCCACCAGGGCGTTGACCGTCAGGTGGCCGAGCGACGGCGGGCAGTCGAGAAGGATGGTGTCGTAGCGGCCGGCGACCTCGGCGAGCACCTTCTTGAGCCGCTGCTCCCAGCCGGTCTCGCCCACCAGCTCGACCTCGATGCCCACGAGATCGCGCTGGGAGGGGACGAGATCGAGATTGGGGAAGCCCGAGGGGCGGATGGTGGCGGAGAGCGGCACCTCGCCGACCAGGGCGTGGTAGAGGTGGGGAGGCACCGCCCGGGCGCCCAGGCCGCGGGTGGCGTTCCCCTGCGGATCGCAGTCGACGAGCAGGACGCGCCTTTCGAGGGCGCCCAGTCCGGCGCCGAGATTGATGGCGGTGGTGGTCTTGCCGACTCCACCCTTCTGGTTCGCAATGGCGAGAATCATGGCTTTCCTGGTGTCAAGGCCCGGGGGAGGCGCGGCGCAGCGCCAGGACGCGCCGCTTCTCGCTCCCCGCGAGCGGGAGGCTGCCACAGACGGTCAAATCCACGGGCAGCTCGGGATCGTGCTCACCCACCCAGAGGAGGACGCGCCCGTTCGCGTCCAACCGGCTCGCGAGGGCGCTCCAGACGTCCGGGTCGAGCCGGAGGGCCCGCGAGGTGATCACGTCGATGCTCTCCGGAAGACCGGCAGGCAACGGAATCTGGACTCTAACATCGAGGCACCGGCAGGGCAACGCGGCCTTGCGGGCGGCGGCGGAGAGGAAGGCCCACTTGCGCTCGCGGGCCTCGGTGAGCGTCATCTCCAACCCCGGCCGGGCGGCGGCGAGGACGATGCCGGGGAAGCCGGCGCCCGACCCCAGATCGAGCCCGCGCCGGGCGTCCACCGGCAGGAGGGGCAGGGCGGCGAGCGATTCGCCGTAGTGCCGGGCGAGGATACCTTGGGCTGTTCCCGGTCCGATCAGGCTCATCCGCCGGTTCCAGAGCGCCAGCTCCTTGTAGTGGGTATACAGCGCGTCGATCGCCCGCGCGTCGAGCGGCTCGGGGGAGAGCCGGCGGAGACCGTCGGCAAAGTCGGCGCGGGAGATCTCGGGGAGGGCGAAGG
>QHVW01000959.1 GCA_003223675.1 Acidobacteriota bacterium | reverse complement strand
ATCCCGCGAAGAGGGGCTGCCACTCTTCCGCTTACACGCCGTCATTCTTCCTTTTCTTTTCACGCGAGTCGATTCCGGGAAGACGGGCTTTCACTCTGGCGGCAAAAACGCAAGATCGCCGGGCGAAACGAAATGATCTTGTCTCCTGGAATCGATCATCGAGAATCAATCTAGAGACGGAGTAGTTGGTTTCTGATTTCTCGTTGACAGATAGGAATCGAATGGCGACCATATGGTCCATGAGCGAGCCAACGAGAAAGGGTAAGCCGCTGCAAGAGGCAGTGAGGAAGCAGATCGGGAGGGCCGTCGCCAAGGCGCGGAG
>QHVW01000958.1 GCA_003223675.1 Acidobacteriota bacterium | reverse complement strand
TTGTAAAGCAGGTGTGGGACGGTGCCGGCGAGCGGATCATCGCCGAGCTCAAGCCGGAGGTGATCGGCGACACCGTCCACATCTCCTTGTGTCCGCCGCAGAGCCAGGGTCAGAGCCAGGCTCCGCTCACCGACAACGTCCTCTATCTCGCCAACCACATCGGGTGAGCGGGATCGAGGCCATCCGAAAGAAAGGAATGAATCATGCCTGAGATCACAGCACAGGCGAAGGTCTTCCGGGACTGGGAAGCCGTCCTCGGGGCCTGCGCGCAGAACACGGCTCAGTTGCCGGGGGTCGATGCCCTGAAGGCGGATCTGGAAGCGCTCCTGGCCCAGGCGAGGGACCTCAAGGTCCAGCAGGAGAGCCATGCAGGGAGTCGGCTCGTCGCCACCCAGCAGCTGGACAAGGCCATCGAAGCCGGACGGGAGGCGGCGCGCAAGCTCCGGGCCTTCGCGGTCGTCCACCTCGGCACGGCGAGCATGGCGCTCTCGCAGTTCGGAGTGACGCCGCGCCAGCGCCGGGGGAAGAAGTCGAAGACTCCGGGCACGCCGCCGCCCACCGTGGGCGGTGCGCAGACCTCGGCGCACGATCAGACCGCAACGACGCAAGGAAAGGAAGGGACTCATGTCTAAGCCGGACGAAGAAGGCCCCCCCGAGGTGCGCGGTGAAAGGGTGCCCCCTGGAAGCCTCTGCCACCGCTAAGTAGTCAGTAGGCCTCTCTTGGACCGGGGGCGTGGTTGCGACACGCCCCCGGATTTTTCCAGGGAGCCTCTACAGGATACTCCAGACCGATGGAAATCCCATATCGCTGTGGGCATCTTTGCCCGCCCGCCTGCCGCGACGCCAGGCAGGCGCGTATATTGCACGTCCGCTATAGTTTTTTGGGGTCTGCCTTGTTGAGGGGAGCCTATGGAAGAATCGCCCAAGCCACCCGACGGTCCTGCCGTCGTGGCTGATCTCAGACACGCTCTCGACACCTCCGCTCGCTGCATCGAGCTTGCGAAGCGGGAGGCCGCGCGTGTCGAGGCCTCCTTGCGAGCGCAAGCGGAGGGAGGGGCGCAGGTCGAGCAGGTGTTCCTGGATACCACGCGGAGGCGGCGGGAGCAGCTTTCCCTGCTCGACCTTCGATTCGAGCTTCCACCCTCTCCTCCGCAAGAGCTGCCGCCCGCCGTCCCGCCGAGCCCCGCCGGGACGAGCGAGATCCTGGCGCCCGAGGTGCAAGATCCCCAGCTCGTGACGCAGGTCTGAGCGGGTCGGCTCGCCCTGTATACTCCAGCGCCGTGAGCTCCGCCCGTCGCCCGCCTCTGGACCTGCGCCTCGGCAACTTTTTCCTCTGGCTCCTGGCGCTGGTGCCGCCGCTGGTGTTCGCGCCGGTGGCCAAGGAGTCGTTCCGGCAGCCGAAGCTGCTGGCGGCCGAGTGGCTGGCCCTGGCCTCGCTCGCCTGCCTGGCCTGGGGGCTGTCGCGGGTCCCGCGGGTGGGCCTCGCGGACCTCTGGCGGCCGGCCGCCGTGCGCATCGTGCTGCCCCTGCTCGCGGTGGCCACGCTGGGGCTCGCCTTCACGCGCCATCCGCTGCACGTGCGCGAGGCGCTGATCGATCTCTGGATCGGCGCCGCGGCGCTGGTGGGGTGGAGCGTGGCCCTGCCGGCCTCCCGGCTGGAGCGGCTGCTGCGCGGGCTGCTCTGGCCGGCCTTCCTGCTGGCGCTGCTCGGCATCGCCCAGTACCACGGCGTCTGGCAGCCGCTGCAGCTCGCCACCGTCAAGGAGGCGCGGCTCGCCATCACGTCGCTGGCCGGCAATCCCGGCGATCTCGCGGCCTTCCTCGTCCTCCCCTGCCTGCTGGCCCAGGACCTCCTGCGCCGGCGGACCGGCGAGGGTTGGGGAAGCCCCGGCACCTGGGGCGTGGCGCTGGCGCTGGCGGTCTCCGTCTACGCCCTGCTGTTGACACAGACCCTCGCTGCGGTGGTCGCGCTGCTGGCCGGCAGCCTGCTGCTCTGGGGGGCGCGGATGCCGCGCCGCCGGATCGCCTTCCTCCTCGCCGGAGGCGCGGTGGCCCTGGCCCTGCTGGCGGCCGGGGTGGCCCCTCTGCGCGAGCGGGTGGTGTTCAAGTGGCAGGAGATGGCCCGCGGGAACTGGAATTCCGTCTTCACCGGCCGGTTCGACGGCTGGCGCGCGGCGGTCTGGATGTTCGAGCAGCATCCGCTCGCCGGCGTCGGCCAGGGGGCTTATCAGGCGGAGTTCGCGCCCGCCAAGCTGGCCTTGATCGACCGCGGCGCCGTCTTCTTCCCGGGGTTGACCCAGGGGAGCGCCTTCGACAACGCCCACAATGACATCCTGGAATCGGCGGCGGAGTGGGGTCTCCCCGGGCTGTTGGCGCTGGCCTGGGGGCTCTGGCTGTTGCTGGGGGCCCTGCGCTGGGAGTCGGGGGAGCCCGAGGACCGGGCCCTGGCCTGGGCGGGCGTGGTGGCGCTCGCCGTGCTCTCCCTGGTCGATTTCCCCTTCCGGACGGCTCTGGTGGGCTTCCCCGCCCTCCTCTTCCTGAGCTGGACGCTGCGGCGGGCGGAGGAGGAGGCATGAAGGGGCGGACCCTGGCGGCGATCCTCACCGTCGTGCTCCTCCTGGCGCTGGTGGGCCAGACCATGCGCTGGCGCGACCGCCTGACGGCGAGCCGGCTGCTGGCCAACGCCGAGGCGCTGACCCTGGCGGTCGCCGCCGGCCAGATCCCGCCGCGGGCCCTGGCGGACAATCTGGAGGCGTTGCGCCAGGCGGCGGCGCTCGATGCCGTCCAGGTGGGCATCCCGATCGCCCGCGGCAGCCAGTACCTTCTGATGAGCCGGCCGGAGCCCGCCGAGCAGGCCTATCTGGAGGCGCTGCGGCTGGAGCCGAAGTCGGAGATCTATCTCGATCTCGGGCGGGTGCAGTGGATGGCCGGCCGGAGGGAGGAGGCGCTGCGCAATTTCGCGCTGGCCGTGCGTCTCGATCCCGGGCTCGTCCGCGTGCTGCCCACGGAGGCGTCCGGAGCGCAATGACCGCGCGGGAATCCCACCCCGAGGTCTTCGAGGCCCTGCGCGGCCTGGCGCGCGAGGGGCCCGTCGAGGTGGTGGTGCGCGGCGGCTGCATGGCGCCCGGCATCGCCGACGGCGACCGCGTGCGGGTGGCCGCGGCCCGGGTCTATCTCCCCGGCGACGTGGTGGTGTTCCGCGCCGCGGACGGCCGTTTCCTGGTCCACCGGCTCCTCGGCTATCGCCCCTGGGCCGGCGGGCTCGCCCTGGTGACCCGCGGCGACTCCTGCCCGGTGCACGACGCGCCCGTCCCGCGTGCCGCCGTGCTCGGCCGGGTGGAGGGCGCCGCTCCCACCCTCCTGGGGCGTCTGCGCGCCGCCGGGCAATTCCTGGGCCTCGCCCTCCGGCGGCGATGAGCTTCGGCGCCGGGTTTCTCCGTCACCCCGACCTCTTTCCGGCCCGCCGCGCCGGCGAGCCCTGGGGGGACCGCGCGCTGGCCCTGGACGTGGCCGGCGGCCCCTATCTCCTCTCCGGCCTCACCACAGCCCAGGAGGAGGCCCTGCGCCGCCGCTTCGGCTCCCTGTGCGGGCCTGCCGAAGCCAACGGGACCGCCACCCAGGTCTTCCGGGCCCCGGCTACGGACTTCCTGGCGATCGACACCCGCGGCTGGGAGTACACCCTCGACCTGGACCCCGCTCCGGACGCGCTGCAGGTTGCCGGCCTCCACCTGATGGCCCGCCTGGGCTGGACGCCGGCGCTCGCCGGCGCTCTCTGGACTCCGGAGCCGGCGGGGGAGGAGTGGACATCGGTCTGCGAGAACTATCTCCGCCTGCTGACCGCCTATCGTCTCCTGGAGGAGGGGGGCGCGTTGCTGCACAGCGCCGGGGTGAGCGACGGGGAGTGGGCCTGGCTCCTCCTTGGGCCCTCGGGCGCCGGCAAGACGACCGCCTCGCGGCTCTGCCTGGAGGGAGGGGGGACCGTCCTCTCGGACGACCTCAACGCCGTGCTCTTCCACGAGGGGACGGCCCGCCTGCGGAAGCTCCCCTTCACGGGCGACCTCGGCGAGCGCGCCGGCGGTCCGGAGAGCGTGCCTCTGCGCGCCGTGCTGCGGCTGGCCCAAGGGGAGGAGGAGGGCCTGCGTCCCCTCTCGCCGGCGGCGGCCCTCGCCAGCCTGGTGGCCGCGGCGCCGTTCGTCAATTGCGACCCCTTCCGGCGGGAGACGCTGCTCGCCGTGCTCGAACGGCTCGCCCGCGCGGTCCCGGCCTGGGAGGTGACGTTCTCGCGCGAAGGGGGGCTGTGGGCGATGGTGAAGACGATCCGGTGAGATCCGACCGATCCGTCGGATCCGACCGATCCGTCGGATAACGCCCTCAACAAGGAGAGGCGTATACTCCCCCCACCCCCCCATGATTGCCATCACCCCAGCGACCGTGCTCCGGAGACGGTCCGACGTGCGCTACCGCCGGATCGAGGGGGAGGCCGTGGTGCTCCGGCAGTCCGCGGCCGAGGTGCTGGTGCTCAACGAGGTCGGCGCCTCGGTGCTCGACCTGGCGGACGGCGAGCGCTCGGTGGGGGAGTGGATCGACGCCCTGGCGGAGGAGTACGAGGGGAATTCCATCACACTGGCCCGCGACGTGCTCGCCTTCGCCGCCGAGCTGGCCGAGGCCGGCCTGCTGGAGCCGGTGGCCGGGAGATCCGAGCCGTGAGCCTCTCCCGGGTGGTCGCCACGGCCTGGCGGGAGAACCTGCTCTTCTCCGTCCTGCTGGAGCTGACCTACCGCTGCAATCTCGACTGCTTCTTCTGCTACAACGACCTGGCATTGAAGGGCGAGCCGCTCTCCCGCGAGCAGTACTTCCGCCTCCTCGCGGACCTGCGGGAGATGGAGGTGATGAACCTCACCCTCTCGGGGGGCGAGCCGCTGGCCCATCCGGACTTCCTGGCGCTGGGCGCGCGGGCGCGGGAGCTCGGCTTCGTGGTGCGCGTCAAGTCGAACGGCCACGCCCTGCGCGGCGAGCTCGCCCGCCGGGTGCGCGACGAGATCGACCCCTTCCTCATCGAGGTGAGCCTGCACGGCGCCACCGCGGCCACCCACGACCGCCAGACCCGCGTGCCGGGGAGCTTCGACCGCCTCCTGGCCAATCTCCGGGAGCTGCGGGACCTGGGTCTGCGGGTGAAGCTCAACAGCACGCTCACCCGCTGGAACGAGGGGGAGATCGAAGGGATGCTCGACCTCGCCGATTCGCTCGGCTTACCGTTGCAGGTGGATCCCGAGGTGACGCCGCGCGACGACGGCGACCGCGAGCCGCTCCAGGTGGCCCCCAGCCGCGAGGGGGTGCTCCGCCTCTTCCGCCTGCAGTTCGCGCGGGGGAGGGCCGCCGAGGAGGGGGCGCCGGAGGTCCAGGTGGCGCGCGGCGGCGACGACGGGACCGTGCCCACGCCGGTCCACAAGCACTGCGGCGCGGGCTCCTCGGGGATCGCGATCGATCCTTTCGGCAACGTCTACCCGTGCGTGCAGTGGCGCCGGCCGGTGGGCAATCTCCATCAACAGGGGATCGGCGAGATCTGGCGCGGTTCGGCCGGGCTCGCCGAGGTGCGCGAGCTGACCGTCCAGGTGAAGGAGCGGATCGGCGCCGAGGGGCCGGGGAGCCACCTGCTCAACTTCTGTCCCGGCTCGGCCGCCGCCCACGCCGGGAGCCCGCTGGCGCTCTACCCCGCGGCGGTGCAGCGGCGGGAGGCTCTGGAGCAGGTGATGGAAGAGGAGAGGAAGACGCTGCTACCGGTGGTACGGTAGGTTTACGACGAGATCGGTCCCGACGGGCAGAGGCCAGGGTTCCCCTTGGCGGGAGGGGAGGGCGCGCACACCGCGGCGACCGCCTCGAGCGGCTCTCGCGAGAGGATGCGCGGCCGTTCCCAGGGGCGCTTCGCGTGCGCACCCGCCGCTCCTTCCGGGGTCTGGGGCTGCGAGGGTCTGCTCTGCATTCCTCTTCTCAGACGCTCCGCCGGGGCTCTCGCGACGAGCGATTCCTCATTTCTACGTCCCTATAAGCCTAAGCCGGTCCGGTGGATGTGTCAAGCCGAGCGCCGATCAGAGATCTCTCAACATTTAAGGCTATTTAGGGACTCTTTGGAGCACCGCCGGGTCGAATTTACATAGACATTCTTCAAAATGCTGACCGTCCCGCCTTGACATCGAGCCGGAGAGGGGCGGCCGCGGCTCCGCATTCCTTTGGCCTGCCTCTTGCACTAGCGGTCTGTCGGCTTGGATCAAGGCACACCCGCCGCGAGGCGGGGCCGCAAAGCCAGGGGTCTCCCGCCTGAGATCGCCCGGTCGCCGAAAAGCCCTCAAGGCACACGTAGTCACGCGTAGGTCAACAGGGGGCAGTCTTCATGGTGCCGGGTCTCGTTTCGCCGCTTTCTTTCCCTTCCAGCCGAGCTCCATAGCGGGATCGCCGCAGGCGTTCCGTAGTTTTTTACTGAGAAACCGATTGGAACTACCGACAAAAAGGAGAGCTGACATGAAATTCCATCGGAAGCTGTTGGTCATGATCCTGGCGCTGCTGGCCTTCTCGGCGGCCGCCAACGCCACCCATCTCGCGCCGTTCATCGATCTCCAGCAGCAGGGGCTCAACTGGTCGCAGGACGGCAAGGGGCTCTGGGGCTGGCCCGGGTCAACGACCCTGACGGTCAACATCAACGGTCCCGTGCGCTTCGCCCTGCTGTATTGGGCGGGCCGCGAGCGCCCCTGCACGCTCGACGGCAGCGGCACGACCTGCCCGTTCACGCAGCCCTACAAGGACCAGTTGATGAATTTCAACGGCAACCCGCTCACCGGCACGGTGATCGGCACGGAGACCCAGCCGGTCAGCGCCGGCGGGCCGATCCTCGACATCGGGTATTACTCGGACGTGACCGGCATCGTCTCCGCGGCGGGCACGGGCTCGCAGACCTTCACCTTCTCCGACGGTGACAGCGCGAGCAATCTCTGGCGGCTCGACGGCGTCGGCCTGATCGTCGCCTACCAGGACGGCACGATCCTCGACACCTATCGCATCCTCATCCAGGACGGTCTGGACTTCGCGTATGGCGACGATCCCACCCCGGGTGAGAACCGGGTGACCACCCCGGTGGTCTTCAATCACGGCACCAACTTCTCGAACCGCACGGCGGACCTCCTCCTCTTCGCGGGTGACGGCGACGCCAACCGTCCGGACAACACCACAATCAGCAACAACCCGACCCTGTTCAACATCCTGAACTCGACCCAGGGGCCGGAGTACAACACCATCCTGACGCCGATCAGCATTCCCTCCGGCGTCGGCACCACCACGGTGCAGATGAACTCGGCGCCGGCCGGCCAGAACCCGGACTCGCTGCTCTGGCAGGTGGCCGGTCTGCGCGTCCAGCAGCTCGACGTCGCCGGCGCGACCTGCCCGGCGCGGGTGATCGCCGGACCGCCGA
>QHVW01001004.1 GCA_003223675.1 Acidobacteriota bacterium | reverse complement strand
CGTCCACGTCTACTCTGCACAGGGGGAGGCCAAGTTTTGGATGGAACCCAGGATCGAGTTGGCTCAGAATTACGGTCTGAACGGGAGCGACCTCCGGCTGGCTCAGGAGCTTATCGAGGAGCACGAGGATGAAATCAAGCGCGCTTGGAACGAGCACTTCGGACGTTGAGGTGACCCACATCTCCCGTCATGGCTTCTGGCTCCTGCTGGGAGATCGGGAGCTCTTCCTCTCGTTTCAGGACTTCCCCTGGTTCAAGGAGGCCCCAATCTCCGCGATCCTGAACGTGGAATGGCCGCAACCCCATCACCTGTACTGGCCGGACCTCGACGTCGACCTTGCCGTCGAGTCGATCGACCATCCGGATCGCTATCCTCTGATTTCCCAAGCATGAAGATCCGCCTCCTCGCCTTCGCCACCGCCGCGGACGCCCTCGGGACGGGAGAGACCGACCTGGAGATGCCGGAAGGAAGCCGGATCTCCGACCTGCGCTCCCGGCTCGACCATGACCATCCGGGGATGATCCCTCTCTGGCCGCGCCTGGCGGTGGCGATCGACGGCCGGATCGTCCCGCCGGACACTCCGCTGGAGGATGGCGCCGAGGTGGCGCTGCTGCCGCCGGTCTCGTCTCGAGCCCTAGCCGGGGGGCCGTGGTGATCTTCCTCGGCTCGGTGCGCGACCATCACGCCGGGCGTCCGGTCGAGAAGCTCACCTATAGCGCCTACCGCACCATGGCCCTGGAGGGGCTCCGCCGCATCGTGACCGACCTCGAAGCCGGCCACGAGAACCTGCGGGCGGCGATCGTCCACCGTCTCGGGGAGGTGCCGGTGGGAGAGCCGAGCGTGGTGATCGCCGTCGCCTCCCCCCACCGTGCCGCCGCCTACGACGCCAGCCGCACCGCCCTGGAGCGGCTCAAGGCGGAGATCCCCATCTGGAAGCGGGAGCACTACGCGGACGGCGGGGCGGAGTGGCGGGAGGTGGAGCCGCTGAAGGCGGAAGGCTCAACCCGAGACAGTGTGGATCCGGGCTGAGGCGCCAACCCGCTCTCCAATAGACCAGCACAGTTGAGGCTGTGCTAACATTGGAGTTTCTTTGAAAGGAGAAATCGGATGACGAGAAAGCTGGTTCTGCTGGTGCTTGCCATGGTTATGACTGTACTGTCCATCACCCTGACACCCAAACCAGTTTTTGCCTCGTGCTCAGGAGACGACTGCGGCTGCGGAGTCCAGGCGCAGGAATGCCTCGCGTATTGTGAAGCGACCTTTGTATCGGGCTCTCCGGCCTATAACGCTTGTACCCACGACTGCTTTCTGCAAAATCACGACTGCGCCCTCGGCTGCTGCGCCGGCTAGTCGGCGTTTGGCCTTCCGGCTCGTGTGCTCCTGCACGGGCCGGGAGGCTTGAAGCAGAGCTTTATCCGGTCCTTCGATCGCGCCCATCGATTTTCCGCGCCAGATCAGCCGCGTCGCCCTGGAGCGGCTCAAGGCGGAGATCCCCATCTGGAAGCGGGAGCACTACGCGGACGGCGGGGCGGAGTGGCGGGAGGTGGAGCCGCTGAAGGCGATCGAGGCTTAAGTCCTAATTGACAGGCTGTGTTCGGAATGCTAACATCCTTCCCTGGAGAAGGATGCCATGACCCCGACCCCAGAAGATCTCGCCCGCCGTCTCAGGGAAGCCCGCGAAGCCGCCGGCCTCCGGCAGGAGGACGCAGCGCGCCATCTCGGCCTCTCCCGGCCGTCCGTCGCGCAGATCGAGCTCGGAAATCGAACCGTCACCGGCTTGGAGCTGGCCGAGCTGGCGCGGCTGTACGGCCGGGACGTCCGGGACTTCCTCGCGGCGGAATTCGATCCCAGCCAGACCGTGCTCGCCCTCTTCCGGACCGCTTCGAAGGAGATCGGCGACGAGGCTCTCGAGGCCTTCCGGAGCTGTCTATACCTCGCCCGCGAGCTCGCCTCCCTGGAGTCTCTCCTGGGCGTGGACCGCTCCCAGATCGGGGCTCCGGCCTATGCCGTCGATCCGCCCCGTACCCACTGGCAGGCGATCGAGCAGGGCGTCCACGTGGCTGAAGAGGAGCGCCGCCGTCTGGGTCTCGGCGGCCGGCCGCTCTGGGAGGCCGCGGAATTCCTGGAGGAGCAGGGGATCCGCACCGCGATGCTGGACCTGCCGGACGAGGTCTCCGGGCTGGCTCTGATGGAGCGGGGCCTGAGCCCCTCGATCGTCGTCAACCAGGAGCACCACCAGCTACGGCGGCGCTTCTCCTGGGTTCACGAGTACGCTCACGTCCTGCTGGACCGCAGCCGGCGCGGCACCATCAGCCTGACCTCGCGCCGGGACGATCTGGCGGAGGTCCGCGCCAACAGCTTCGCGGCGAGCTTCCTGATGCCGGAGGAGGGTGTCCGGTCTCATCTGGCGGATCTCGGCCGGGGGCCGGCGTCCCGCGAGCGCTTCGAGATCTTCGACGAGAGCGAGACCGTCTCGGCCGAGGTGCGACCGGAGCCAGGAGCGCGGGGAGTCGGGCTCTACGAGATCGTGTTGCTGGCCCATCACTTCCAGGTGAGCCGGACCGCCGCCATCTATCGCCTCTTCAATCTGCGGGTCCTCTCGCAGGCGGAACGCGACGAGCTCCTCGCCAAGGAGAAGGCCGGGCAGGGAAATCAGATCGAAGACCTGCTCGACATTCCCCGGCGGGACCACCACGTTGCGCGGGAGGGCTTCCGGCTCCGTTTCCTGGGGCTCGCGATGGAGGCCTACCGGCGGGAGAAGATCACCCGCGCGAAGCTGTTCGAGCTCGGTAAGCTCGTCGACTACGGCCGGGAGACTCTCGAAGCGGTTCTGGCGAGCGCCGGGCTGGATGAGGACGCTTGAATCGAG
>QHVW01000957.1:14170-15763 GCA_003223675.1 Acidobacteriota bacterium | reverse complement strand
AGCCCAAATAGGTGCGCCCGGAAAGAGTGACAGAGGCTTCTGCAGGGTGTAGGAGGACCGGGTCTGCCGGCACTCCGGGAGAGGGCTTGCTCCCCCTTTTCTCCTCTGCCATGCTGGGTGAATCTCTCCGCGAACAGCAGAGACGCTGCTCCGGAGGCCCATCAACGCCGACGCCGAGGAGCGGCTCCGGGCCGCCCTCGTCGTCTAGGACGCGCCTCTCCTCACCCGCCTCCGCTTCGACACCGAGGCGAACGTCGTCACCGTCGAGGCGAGGAGCGAAGAGGATCTCCGTGCAGTCGCTCGGGTCATCGAGCGCCTCGCCAAGACTCCTGGCACTCCCCGTGCATAACCGCCTTCGCGCCGTTCTGATGGCGTTTTTACGACTGGGGACAAGGATATGGCGCTCTCGCTCAAGCCGGAGCATCTGAAACGATACACGGACATCGCCCGCCTGCTGATCCAGCACGGCCGGTCGGACCTCGTCAAGACGATGGACGTCGACCTGCCGGACGACCAGGTGGTGGAGGGGGCGGTCACCGGGGACCCGGAGAAGCTCGCCCAGGATCTGGAGGCGCTGGGTCCCACCTTCATCAAGCTGGGTCAGCTCCTCTCCACCCGCTCCGACCTGCTGCCGGCCCCCTACCTGGACGCCCTGGCGCGCCTCCAGGACAAGGTCGAGCCGTTCCCCTTCCAGGAGGTCGAGGAGATCGTGTCGACCGAGATCGGCGTGCGGCTCTCCAAGGCCTTCCTGGAATTCGACCCGGTCCCGGTGGCGGCGGCGTCGCTCGGTCAGGTCCACCGGGCCCGGCTCCGCAGCGGCCGTGAGGTGGCCGTCAAGGTGCAGCGCCCGGGCATCCGCCAGGTGATCCTGGAGGACCTCGACGCCTTCGCCCAGATCGCCGCCATGATCGACAAGCACACCGAGATCGGCCGGCGCTTCGCCTTCCAGGACATGTTGGAGGAGTTCCGTAAGACCCTGCTGCGCGAGCTCGACTACCGGCGCGAGGCCGTGAGCCTCGTCACCCTGGCCGACAACCTGCGCGAGTACCGGCGGCTGGTGGTCCCCCGGCCGGTGGACGACTACACGACCTCGCGCGTGCTGACCATGGACTACGTCAAGGGGACGAAGATCACCGAGCTGTCGCCGCTCGCCCTCATCGACCTCGACAACCGGAGGCTGGCCGAGGACCTCTGCAAGGCCTATCTCGATCAGATCCTGGTCGATGGCTTCTTCCACGCCGATCCGCACCCGGGCAACCTCCTGGTCACCGGGGACGGCCGGCTGGCCCTGCTCGACCTCGGCATGGTGGCGCGGATCGAGCCGGCCATGCAGGAGCAGCTTCTCAAGCTGCTGCTGGCGGTGACGGCGGGGCAGGGGCAGCAGGCGGCCCAGGTCACCCTCCAGATCGGCACGCCGCTGGAGACGCTCGACGAGGCCCATTACCGGCGCGAGGTGGCCGACCTCGTGGGGAGCTTCCAGAGCCTCTCGGGCGAGCAGATCCAGGTCGGCCGCGCCGTCATCCACCTCGCCCGGCTGTCGGCGGAGAACGGTGTCCGCCCCGCCCCGGAGCTGACCATGATGGGGCGCGCCCT
>QHVW01000957.1:6043-14015 GCA_003223675.1 Acidobacteriota bacterium | reverse complement strand
GAGACCCGCCTGATGGACAACCTGCAGAAGATCGCCAACCGGATCGCCCTGGGGGTGGTGCTGGCGGCGCTGATCGTGGGCGCGGCGCTGATGATGCAGGTGAACACCCGTTTCCGCATCTTCGGCTACCCCGGCCTCGCCATGCTGCTGTTCCTGCTGGCCGCGGCGTGCGGGTTCGTCCTGATCCTCACGGTCTTCCTGAACGACGACTGGCGGGTGTGGCGCAAGACGCCAAAATAGATATCCTCTCCCCGGAGGGATTTCCACATGCCCACATTCCGCAGGCTCCTGCCGGCCGCCCTGGCCCTCGCGGCGCTCCTGCTCGTCCAGGGCGCGGCCCTGTCGCGGTCGCATTCGCGGTCGCGGGGCTCCGCGCGAGTGGACGAGGAGTGGAGCCGCACGTCGCCGCCGGTCAACGTCACCCACATCTTCGAGGGGGAGATCAACAAGCGGGGGAAGCCGACCGGCTTCCATTCGCGGCCGGGCGGAAAGGATCCCGCGAACGCCCGCGTGGTGCGGATCACCGACCGGCCGAACCGCGCCGGGGTCTACACGGCCGAGGTGGAGATCCGCTCGGGCTCGCAGTGGCTCCCGAAGCGCTCGACCCTCTATCCCGACCGGCTCGACCGCGAGGCTGTGATCACCGCCGTCCTCAACGCCTTCCAGAAGCGCTCCGGAAGCGGCGAGAAGTTCCGCGGCCCCTCGGGGCAGGGGTTCACCATCGAGGGGTACTTCCAGAACGGCCGCATCAACACGGCCTATCCGATCTACAGCACCCGGGAATGACGGGCGAGGAGGACCGATGCAGCTCCAATTCCACTGGGACGACGACGGCTCTCCCCGCGCCCGCGGCAAGGGTCACGGCCACGCGCTGGCCGGTTTCCTGGAGAGCGATCTCCAGGACAGCCCGGCCGCCGCGCGCGAGGTGCTGCGCGCCCTCGACCGCGTCGAGTCCGGCCACGCCCCCTCCTGGGAGCGCACCGGCAACGCCTACACCCTGACGCTCTCGCCCGCGGGGGCCACGATCCAGGACGAGCAGGCGGAGGACGCCGAGCCCCACGCCGTGCCGCTGGCGGCGCTCCGCGAGGCCCTGTCCGGCTGGATCTCGTTCCTGGAGGAGAAGCGGCGGACCTGACGGAAAGGGCGCTCCGGCGGCGCATCCCAGGATATGAGCAGGAAAATCACGCTCGCCGCTCTGATCGCCTTGTCCCTGAGCACCCCCCTTCATGCCGCGGCGGGGGACACGGTGGCGGACCGGGTCCTCGGGCAGCGGCGGTTCTCGACCGCGATCCCTTATTACGTGGACGGCACGGTGCTCGACGTCTCCGACCTCGCCATCGACCGCTCGGCCGAGCCCAACCGGGTCTACGTCGCCTCGCCGGACCTCAACCGCGTGCTCGGCTGGTCGGACATCGGCCGCTTCCGGGCGGGGGCTCCGGCCGACCTGGTGCTCGGCCAGCCGTCGGTCTTCAACGGGGTCGACATCCCGAGCTACCTCGGATGCCCGGTCCCCAGCGCCGGCACCTTCTGCCAGCCGACCCGGGTCGCGGTGGACCCGGCGGGCAATCTCTACGTGGCCGACCTCCAGAATTTCCGGGTGCTGGAATTCGATCGCCCCTTCGCCTTTGACCGGGTGGCGGACCGGGTGTTCGGCCAGGCGAGCTTCACCGCCCGGCGGCTCCCCGCGCGCCTCACGGACGTGATGGACGTGACCGTGGACCTCGCCGGCAATCTCTGGATGATCGACCCCCGGGGGACGCGGCGCATCCTGGAATTCGACGCTCCGCTCTCCCACGACACGCAGGCGGACCGGGTGATCGAGCCGGCGCCGGAGGGCTCCTGTGCGAGCGGGCCCCAGGCTCCGCCGTGCTCCCCGGTCCGCCTCACGGTCGATCCTCAGGGGAATCTGTACGTGCAGGACCAGAACCCCGGTGGACCTTTCCGGGAGCTGGTGTTTCAGCGGCCCCTCACGACCGACCTGTCGCCCGATTTCACGCTCGTGCCCCTGGAACCGTTCCTGCTGCCCCGGGGGACCTTCGATACCGCAGGCGGCCTGATCTTTGTCTCCGACCAGCACGTCTGGCGCTACCCCCCTCCGATCGGTCCGGACACGGTGCCGGAGATCGTCTCGCCGCAGCTCTCCATCCCGTTCGACGGCAGGCCGGCCCTGGATTCACGGGGGAATCTCTACGTGGCAAGCTACACGTCGCTGATCCCGTTCGATGACAGCTTCGTCTACGTCGTCAACGCCCCCTTCCAGGCGCAGGTCTCGCGGATCGGCCGGCAGGCCCGGACCGCCCAGGGGCTCGCGGGGCCGGACATCCTGGCGATCGACCGGAGCTCGTCCCCCAATCATCTCTACGTGGTCGACATCTACAACGGGGTGCTCGGCTGGCGGAACGCCGAGAGATTCGCCAACGGCGCGCCTGCCGATCTCGTGCTCGGGGGGACGGGATGCTCCGGCGGCAGCGCCAGCCGGTTCTGCCCCGACTCCGTGACCAGCCGCGGCGGCCTGGCCGTCGATTCGCGCGGCAATCTCTGGATGGCGGACGTCGACAACCACAATCTGGGCGGATTGAGCGCCCGCAGCCTGTGCCATCCGGGGGCCCTGGCCTTCGACCGCCAGGACCGCCTGTACGTCGCCGATCTGGCCAACCACCGGGTGCTCCTGTTCGAGCACCCGCTGACAGACGACTCGGCGAGCAAAGTCTTTGGCCAGCCGGGCTTCACACAGGGGAGCTGCAATCAGGGCCGTTCCCGGCGCGCGGCCACCCTCTGTCTGGGGGGGTTCGTGAGCGAGTCCTACCCCATTTTCTTCGGCGCGTCGAGCCTGGCCGTGGACCCACAGGGGAACCTCTACGTGGCCGACACCCTGAACGATCGGGTGCTGATCTACCGCGATCCGCGGACCTCCGGCGCCGCGGCGGACGTGGTGATCGGGCAGGACGGCTTCCACCAGGCGCTCCACGGCACCGGCGCGCGGCGCTTCGCTCGCGGGTTGCTGGCGGTGGCGGTGGGCCCCGCGGGCGAGCTCTACGTGGCCGACCCGGGCAACGACCGCGTGCTGGAATTCCGGAATCCTCTTCGGGACACCGCGGCGGACCGCGTCTTCGGGCACGCCGATTTCGCGACCGGCGGCGGCCCCTATCCGAATAATCATCTTCCGCCACCCACGGCCGCCAACCTGCTGAGTCCCTCGGGAGTCGCGGTGGACGCGGAGGGGAACCTGTTCGTGGCCGATACGGCCTACGACCGGGTGCTGGAGTACGACCGGCCTTAGCTCGGCCGCGAAAACGGCAGGTCGAAGCTGGGCAGCCCGGCCGGCCCGGTCATCAGGCCCAGCAGGACGCTCTCGAGCTCGCGCAGGCTGGGCGTCTCCATCAGCACCTGGCGCTCGGCGGGGGAGAGGGGGATGGCGTGGGCCACGGCGGTGACGATCTCCGTGCCCGCCATGTTCTCCATGATCGAGAGGTCCATGTCCGAATCGTTGGCCTCGATCCGCTGGCGCACCAGATCGCGCAGCACGGGGAACTCGAGCTCGGCCTCGAGCTGATCGGGATCGTCGAGGAACTCGCCATAGCTCACCACCACGCGGTGGTACCCGCGGTCGCACGGGGCTTCGCCGATCACCCGGAAGCGGATCACCCCGCCGGCGAGCACGAGGTAGCGGTCCTCGTCGGTCTCGTGGCACTCGCCGATGTAGCCCAGGCACCCCACCTGGTAGACCGGCGGCCTCCCCTCCAGCGAACGGGCGGCGGGGGAGTCGTCGTCCAGCGGCTGCACGATCGCCACGTAGCGGTCGGTCTCCAGGGCGTCGTCCACCAGGTTGCGCTCACCCAGCTCGGTGGCGGCGAAGGGGACGACCGTGCCCGGCAGCAGCAACGGCTGCTCCAGGGGGAACAGGGGGAGGGTCGTCGGCAGCTCTTCGGGCTTCACGTGGGCCCTATGATCCCAGACCACCCGCCCGACCGCAACCGGCAGTCAATTGACGGTTGACGGCGGCGTGGTGTCCGGAGTCGTGGTCAGGAAGTTGAGCGAGAGGAGCTGGGTCAGCCGGTCGACCAGCTCCCGCAGCCCGGGGGCTTCCAGCAGGGCCTGCTTCTCGGCGGGTGTGAAGGGGGCGGTCTGGGCCATGAAGAGGATCACCTGTCGGGGTGACATGGTCTCCAGGATGCCCGCGGTGCCGAAATTCTTGCGTCCGAAATCGACCACCTTCTCCTTGAGGAGGTCGAGATTCAGCTCCGGAGGCTCCTCCTCGCCCGCCGTGAGATCGCCGGCGAACTCGTCGTAGCTCACGGCCGCGCGCGGGACCCCGCCCGCCGCGGGCGGCAGCTCCTCGTGGATGCGGAAGCGGACCAGCCCTTCGAGCACCACCTGGTGCCCCTCCTCGCTGCGGCCGAGGTCGATGATGTGGCACAGGCAGCCCACCGAGTAGAAGCCGCCGCCGGGGCCGCGCTCCTGGAGGACGCCGACCAGCCCGTCCTCGTCCAGCGCGGCGTCGAGGATGGCCAGGGACAGCGGATCGGTGAGGGTGACGGGGAGCGCCGTCTCGGGCAGCAGGAGGAACGGCTCCAGGGGCAGCAGGAGGAGCGTGGTGGGGAAATCGGAGATCCGTAGATCGAGCCTCAGGGGGGACATGGGCGGAGATGATATCAGCCCAGGAATCCGCGACAAGCGGGTCGTCAGAGATCCGGCTCGCCGCCGGTGATCCGCCGGAACGCCTCCACGTAACGGTCGAGCGTCCCCTGGACGACATCGGCGGGGAGCTCCGGCGGCGGCGACTCCTTGTCCCAGCCCGACTCGTCGAGCCAGTTGCGGACGAACTGCTTGTCGAACGAGGCGGGCTCCTCGCCGGGCAGCCACTGCGCGATGTCCCAGTAGCGGGAGGAGTCCGGGGTGAGGACCTCGTCGATCAGCAGGAGCTCCTGCGTATCCAGGGCGTGGCCGAATTCGAATTTGGTGTCGGCCAGGATGAGGTTGCGCGAGGTGGCGTGCCCGGCCCCCGCCTGGTAGAGGGCCAGGGTACGGTCGCGCAGGGTGGCGGCGAGCTCCGGGCCGGCCGCGCGCTCGACGGTGGCGAAGCTCACGTTCTCGTCGTGCCCCTCCTCGGCCTTGGTGGCGGGGGTGAAGATGGGCGCCGGGAGCTGGCTCGCCCGCTCGAGGCCGGGCGGCAGGGGGATGCCGCAGACGGTGCCCGTCTTGGCGTACTCCCGGTAGCCGCTGCCGGCGAGGAACCCCCGCGCCACGCATTCGAAGGGGACCACCCGCGCCTTGCGGGCCAGCACGGCCCGGCCGCGCAGCCGGTCTTTATACGGGGCGAGCGCGGCGGGGAAATCCGCCGGATCGGTAGCCAGCAGGTGGTTGGGGACGAGGGCGGAGAGCCGCAGGAACCAGAAGTTGGAGAGCTGGTTGAGGATCTTCCCCTTGCCCGGGATGCCCGGCCGCAGCACGTGGTCGTAGGCCGAGAGGCGGTCGGAGGCGACGATCAGCAGCGCGTCGCCGAGGTCGTAGACGTCCCGCACCTTCCCCCGCCGCGGGGGTGGGAGCCCAGGGAGCTCGCTCTGCCAGAGGACCGGGTCCATGGCACTTGCTTTATAACAGAACGGCTCACCCTCGCATGGGCCAGCTCCCGGTGCTCTCCAGGAAGTTGGCGACCTCGCGGTCGAGGGCGGTGAGGAGGGGCTCGCCGGGGATCTCGGTCAGCCCTTGCCGCTCGATCTCCACGGCGTCCACGATCTCGTAGACGGGGAGCTTCTCCAGCCCCTTGAGGTGGGCCATGCCGAGCTTGCGGATGCCCACCGGCAGCCGCTCGCCGGCGTCCTCGAAAATCACCACCACGTAGGTGCGGTCCCCCTCCTGGCCGCGGAAGAGGCGGATGCCCGCCGTCTCGTGGTCGAGCTGGGCGATGAACGGGCCGGTGGCCACCATGCCGTTGTTGTGCAGCGTGCCGTTGCGGTTGATGTAGGCGTAGAAGGGGCGGGACTCCTCCTTCTTGTCCACCACGTCGAGATTCCTGCTCGACAGCGGGGAGAAGAAGCGGTGCACGGTCGCCTCCGGGTACCCCTGGTTGATCAGCATGGTCTTGACCTCGTCGATCTCCTGGGTGGCCTTGCCGGTGGTGAGGCGGGAGAGCTCGACGAGGCCGGGGCCGAAGAACTCGTAGCGCTCCCCCTCCTCCGGCCGGCTGCTCATGGGGATCAGACGGTAGGGGCCGTAGTTGAGGGCGATGCGCATGCCGCGGTCGAAGGGGAGCCCCTCGCGCACCGCCGCCACGTAGTAGCGCTGGAGCTGGATCGAGCAGAGCAGCAGGTTGGTCGCCTCGCGGCTGGAGTAGAAGGCGCCGTCCCCCAGGTACTTCTCCAGCTTGGCGCGGTGGGAGGCCGCCAGGCGGTTGATCCGGCGCTGGAAGCGGAACATGGCCAGGAAGGCACCCTCCTGGCTGTCGTTGCCGGCGCGGTGCAGGAGCGACAGGGTGGCCGAGAAGTCGCTGATGTCGTAGATCATGCCGTAGCGCTCGACCCGGGGGTCGAGCACCCAGGGCTCCATGAAATCGAGCGGCCGGGTGGCGGGGGAGAGGCGCAGCTCGCCGCCGCCGGGGACGGCCCGCCCGGACGCCGGCTCGCGCCCCACCATCACGCCGTCGCGCACCTCGATGGGCACGATCAGCCGGCGCAGGGCGTGGATCAGCTCGAACTCCTTGAGCTTGATCAGCAGGCCCTCCCACACCGGGACCAGCGGCGGCGGCAGCAACCGCGCCGGATCGTAGGATCTGAGGGTCGACAGATAGGCCAGGTAGCCGGGGCGGACGAGCAGGTCGCGGCCGCCGTTGCGCGGGTCCGCCTTGAGCAGATGGCTGACGGCGGCGCGCAGGCCGGGATCGGTGGCGAGCTGCTCGAAGTGCCAGCGCGAGAGCTCCTCCAGCCGCCGGCGGAGGTCGCGGCCGTCGATGCGCAGCGAGCCGGCGAAGTAGCTGGAGAGCTCGGCCAGGTCGCGGCCGATGTAGTCCTCGGTGAACAGGAGGACGTTGTCGCGCAGGCGGGTCAGCAGCCTCGGGAAGAGCTCCTCCTCCCCCTCCTCGGTGGCCACCGCCAGCCGCGCCATCAGGTCGTACATGGTCGACAGCACGCGGTCGAGGAAGCGGTCGAGGATGCGGTACTTGATGGCGTCGCCGTGGCGGCGGCCGATCTCGCTGTCCCGCCTGAGGATGCGTCTCGGCACATCCTTGAGCAGGCGCGCCACGTCGAGCGAGTGCTGAAGCCAGAAGACGGCGGGGTAGCCGCGGCCGTAGCTGGAGATGGTGGCGTTCTCGACCGCCCGGCAGAGCAGGGTGGAATAGCGGTCCCAGGCTTGAGTATGGGCCCTGACGTCGTGCCCCTCGCGCCGCAGCCCCGCCACCTGCATGGCCTCCTCGGCGTCGAGGAGGTCGCGCAGGGCGGCGCGCAGGTCGAGCAGGCCGCCCGAGAGGAGGACGGGGAACCCCTGGAGAGGGGTGGCGCTCTCGTCCTCCAGGAAGATCGGGCGTGGCATGGGGAGCACCCGCGGAAGGTCGGGGATCAGGCGCCGTACCTCCTCCGCATCGGTGGAGAGGAAGTTGAAGGGGCCCGGAAGGATCTGGAGCAGGGACGTCATGCTCATGCGCGCGCTTAAAGACGGACGTTTCGTTTCAACTGGAAAGGAACGATTACGTATACCATATTCGCCCTGCCTGCCGCGCCACACGGCTGGTCACACGGCTGGTAAGATCGGGCGCCGCGGCAACCGGCGGCATTGAGGAGAGATCTCATGGGAGTGCTCGGATCGATTCACGTCGTCCCGGCCGGCAGGCCGGAGGCGGACCTTCTGGCGGTGGGCTGCTTCGAAGGGGAGGCTCCCACGGTGGACGCCATGGGGGAAGAGATCCGGCGGGCCGCCGGACGGCTGGCCTCGCGTCCGGGCTGGAAGGGGAAGGAGGAGCAGTGGGCGCAGACCGAGG
>QHVW01000957.1:0-5919 GCA_003223675.1 Acidobacteriota bacterium | reverse complement strand
TGGCCCTCTCCGGCTACCGGTTCGACCGCTTCCAGACCGAGGCCGAGAAGGCCGGCCGCGTCGAGCAATTCGCTGTCGTGCCGCCGGCGGGGGAGGAGGAGGCCTTCCGCGCCGTCCTGCCGGAGGTGGAGAGCGTGGCCGCGGCGGTCGCCTACGCCCGCGACCTGGCCAACGCGCCGGCCAACGAGGCCACCCCCACCTGGATGGAGGAGCGCGCCCGCGAGCTCGCTGGCAGCCACGGCCTGAGGCTGACCGTGCTGGACGCCGATGAGCTGCGCGCCCGCGGCATGGGCGGCCTGCTGGCGGTGGGCGCCGGCTCCGCCCATCCGCCCCGGCTGGTGCGCCTGGAGCACGGGGACCGCGGGCCGCAGGTCGCCCTGGTGGGCAAGGGGGTCACCTTCGACACCGGCGGCATCTCGATCAAGCCGGCCCAGGACATGGACGAGATGAAATACGACAAGAGCGGCGCCTGCGACGTGCTGGCCGTGGCCCGCGCGGCGGCCGACCTCCGGCTGCCGGTGCGCCTGTCGGTCTACGCCCCCCTGGCCGAGAACATGCTGAGCGCCAACGCCTACCGGCCGAGCGACATCGTGCGCTGCCACAACGGCAGGACGGTGGAGATCACCAACACCGACGCCGAGGGGCGGATGATCCTCGCCGACGCCCTCTCCTGGGCCGCCGAGGAGGGGGCCGAATCGATCGTCGAATTCTCCACCCTGACCGGCGGCGTGATCGTGGCGCTCGGCCTCGTGGCGGCCGGGATGTTCACCCCCGACGACGGGCTGGCCGGCGAGCTGGCGGCCGCCGGCGAGGCGGGAGGCGAGCGCTTCTGGCGCCTCCCCCTCTTCCCCGAACATCTGGAGGCCATGAAGGGGACGCACGCCGACCTCCGCAACTCCGCCGGGCGGCAGGGGAGCGCGTGCACCGCCGCGGCCTTCCTCTCGCAGTTCGTGGGCGGCGTGCGGCGCTGGGCCCACCTCGACATTGCCGGCGTCTCCAGCGTCAGGAACGGCCACGGCGGGACGTACGCCGGCGCCACCGGCTTCGGCGTCGCCACGGCGGTCGGCTGGCTGCGCCGCCTGGCCGGATAGGCACCGTGACCGACGCTCTCCTCCAGATCCGGGACCTGGGAGTCGCCTTTCCCCTGCGGGACGGCGGGGGCTGGCTGCCCGTCGTGCGCGGCGTCTCGCTCACCGTGGGCCGCGGCGAGGTCGTGGGGCTGGTGGGGGAGTCGGGCTCGGGGAAGACCCTGACCGCCCTCGCCGTGCTCGGCCTGGTGCCGCCGCCGGGCCGGGTGACCGCCGGCAGCATCCTGCTCGCGGCGGATGGCGGCGGCGCCGCCGACCTGCTGAAGCTGTCTCCCGAGGCCCTGCGCCGGGTGCGCGGCGGCCGCATCGCCATGGTCTTCCAGGAGCCGGCCACGGCGTTCAACCCGGTCTATTCGATCGGCTTCCAGATCGCCGAGGCGGTGCGGGCCCACCGCCCGGTCTCCCGCGGGGAGGCCCGGCGGGAGGCGGCGCGGCTACTCGACCGCGTGGCCTTCCCCGATGCCAGGCGGCGCCTGGACGCTTACCCCCACCAGCTCTCGGGCGGCCAGCGCCAGCGCGCCATGATCGCCATGGCCCTCGCCGGCCGGCCGGACCTGCTGCTGGCCGACGAGCCGACCACGGCGCTCGACGTGACCCTGCAGGCGCAGATCCTGGAGCTGCTCGAGGAGCTGCAGCGGGACCTCGGGCTCGCCGTGCTGCTGATCACTCACGACCTGGGGGTGGTGGCCGAGACCTGCGACCGCGTGGTGGTGATGCGCGACGGTCAGGTGGTGGAGACCGCCGGGGTGGAGGAGCTGTTCCGGGCGCCCGCCGATCCCTATACCCGCGAGCTGCTGGCGGCCCTGCCGCGGCTGGAGGCGGCGCCTTGAGCGCCCTGCTGCAGATCGCGGGGCTCCGCAAGGAGTACCCGGTGCGGCGGGGCCTGCTCCAGCGCCGGCGCGGCACCGTGCGCGCCCTCGACGGCGTCGACCTGGAATTGGCCTGCGGCGAATGCCTGGGCCTGGTGGGGGAGTCGGGGAGCGGCAAGACCACGCTCGGCCGCTGCGCCTTGCGGCTGGTCGAGCCCACGGCCGGCCGGGTCCTGTTCGATGGCGAGGATCTGCTCGCCCTGCCCGCCGGCGCCCTGCGCGCCCGCCGGCGCCGCTTCCAGATGGTCTTCCAGGACCCCTACGGCTCGCTCGACCCGCGGCAGCGGGTGGAGCCCATCGTGGCCGAGCCGCTGGCGATCCACACCGATCTCGGCCGCGCCGGGCGGCGGGAGCGGGCCCGGGAGCTGCTGGCCATGGTGGGGCTGTCTCCCGAGCTGGGCCAGCGCTTCCCGCACGAGCTGTCGGGCGGCCAGCGGCAGCGGGTGGCCATCGCGCGGGCGCTGGCGCTGGAGCCCGAGCTGCTGGTGGCCGACGAGCCGGTGTCGTCGTTGGACATGGCGGTGCGCGGCCAGATCCTCTCCCTGCTCGCCGGGCTGCGCGAGCGGCTGGGGCTCGCCCTGCTGCTGATCTCGCACGACCTGGCGGCGGTCGAGCGGCTGGCGGACCGCACGGCGGTGATGTACCTGGGCCGCGTGGTCGAGACCGGGCCCACGCGGGAGCTGCTGGCCCGGCCGCGCCATGCGTATACGGTGAGCCTGCTGTCGGCGGTGCCGGTGGCGGACCCACGGCGGCGCCGGCGCCGGTGCGAGGGAATGGGAGCGCGCCGTGACGTGCTTCTATCCCGGGGAGATGAAGGAAACGGGTAAGATGAGGCGGGAAGCTACGTAGAAGCAGCGAGAGAACTTTTGAGCGGCCGGCGCGTACATCTCGGCGTGGGACGGCGCGAGCCGCGCCGCGACCTACCGACCTTCAGGTGAGGGGTCTTTTTTCAGGGGTCTATCCGATGAAGAGAACTTCTTTGCGATCCAAGTCCTGGCACCGGCACGGGGCCCTCCTGCTCGCCGGGTTGCTGCTGGTGGCCGGAGCGCCGGCCCGCGGCGCGCAGGTCCGCGTCGGCACCATTCTCCAGCCGCCACCGCCGGCGGAGCCCCCGGCCCTCGACATCCGGGACAACGCCATCCAGCTTCCGATCGACCGGGCGATCGAGGTCGCGCTGCAGCGCAACCTCGGCATCGTCATCCAGCGCTACACCCGGATCCAGCAGCGCCTCTCCATCATCGAGGCCCTGGGCCTGTACGACCTCAACGCGGTCATCGACGCCACGGCCCGGAATCAGAACCAGGCGGTGGCCAACCAGACGCAGTCCCCGCAGTCCCAGAATCAGGTGCTCAACTTCAACTTCCAGCAGCGCACGCCGCAGGGCGGAATCGTCTCGGTCGGCGTGGACGCCAACCGTACCAAGAGCTCCGGCAGCTTCCAGAACATCCCCTCGTTCTACTCCTCGGGGCTGAACTTCTCCTTCACCCAGCCGCTGCTGCGCAACTACGGCCGCTACGCCAACGAGCGGAGCATCATCGTGGCGCAGGTCAACAGCCAGCTCAGCCGGCAGGACTTCGCGCTCCAGGTGACCACGATCACCCAGCGGGTGATCAACGCCTACTGGGCCCTGGTCAACGCCCGCGAGCAGCTCGTGGTCGCCCAGCAGAGCCTGCAGCTCGCCCGCGACCTGCACGCGCGCAACAAGATCCAGGTGCAGGTCGGCACCCTGGCGCCGCTCGAGCTGACGCAGAGCGAGGCGGCCATCGCCACCCGCGAGGAGGGGATCATCCAGGCGACCTCCGCCGTGGGCGACGCCGAGGACACGCTCCGGCAGCTCTTCAACCTGCCGCCCGGCCCCCTCTGGCAGACGGCGATCGTGCCCACCTCCGATCCCAAGACCAGCGAGCGGCTCACGGTCAACGTCGACGAGGCGCTGCGCATCGCCCTCGCCCAGCGGCCCGAGCTGACCAGCCAGCAGATCCAGCTCGAGCAGGCCAAGCGCGACGCCGAGTACTTCCGCAGCCAGCTCAAGCCCGCCCTCGACCTCAATGTGGCCTACGGGTACAGCGGCCTCGACACCGCCTTCGGCGAGGCCTTCAACCAGATCGCCGGGCTCAACTTCCGCAGTTGGTCCGCCCAGCTCACCTTCACCTATCCGATCCAGAACCGCACCGCCCGCGCCCAGAGCGCCACCGCCAACATCGCCGTCGACCGCTTCCAGGCGCTCTACGACCAGGAGCGGCTGGTGATCGAGACCGAGGTGCGCCGCGCCGCCCGCGCCCTCGACACGGCGGCCAAGTCGATCGACGCCGCCGTCAAGGCGCGCGAGTTCCAGGAGAAGAACCTGGACGCCGAGAAGAAGCGCTACGAGAACGGCATGTCCACCAGCTTCCAGATCACCCAGATCCAGGACCAGCTCACGCAGGCGCGCAGCGGCGAGGTTACGGCGATCGTCAACTACCGCACCGCCCTCGCCGAGTACTACCGGGCCGTCGGCCGCCTGCTCGACCAGCAGGGGGTGGTGATCGACGATCCCGCGGAGGGCGACGCCATCTCCAAGCGCTTCAGCTTCAGCCGGGCGCCGCTGCCCGGAGAGCGGAGGTAAGCCATGGCCGCCCTCGAGGATTCCAGCGCCGGCCGTCTGATCGGCGCCCTGGTCTCGCCGGCCAAGACCTTCCGGTCGATCGCCGAGCGCCCCACCTGGGCGTTGGCCCTGGTGGTCCTCCTCCTGGCCGCCGGAGCGGTGGGCTTCGTCTCCGCGAAGCGCACCGACTACCGTGAGATGATCACCCGCAGCCTGAAGGAGAGCGGGCGCGAGGTCCCCGCCGAGCAGCTCGAGAAGCAGATCGAGATCACCCAGAAGGTGGCCCCCTACTTCGCGGCCGGGAGCGGCGTCTTCGTCCTCATCATCGTCCTCATCGTCACGCTCCTCTACTGGATCGTCTTCAAGCTGCTGGGGAGCGATTTCACCTATCTGTCGGGCCTCGCCGTGACGCTCCACGCGGCGATGCCCGCGGTCGTCTCGCTGCTGCTCAGCCTGCCGGTGATCCTCAGCCACAAGACGCTCGGCTATGATGACCTCAAGACCGGCACCTTCCTGCAGTCCAACCTCGCGTTCCTCGCGCCGGCGGGCGCCAGGCCCTGGCTGATCGCGCTGTACGCCAGCGTCGACTTCTTCTCCCTGTGGAGCCTGGTGCTCACGATCATCGGCTACCGGGCGCTCTCCCGTCTCTCCACCCAGGCGGTGGCGGTCACCGTGGTGGTGATCACCTTGCTGTTCGTCGCGGTCCGCGTCGGCCTGGCAGCCTAGCGTTAAGGAGCCTGCGTGAAGAAATTCATCATCGGGCTCGTGGTCGTCCTGGCGCTGGGCGGCATCGTCTTCGCCAGCATCCATTCCCAGGGGCGCGACAAGGGCGACAAGATCTACGCCGAGAAGGCCGAGCGGCGGGAGCTGGCGCAGATCGTCAAGGCTACGGGGGAGCTGCAGCCGCGCATCCAGGTCAACATCTCCGCCCACGTCGTCGGCAAGATCGACAAGCTCTACGTGCAGGAAGGGGATTTGATCCGCAAGGGGCAGCCCTTCCTGCGCCTGGAGGAACAGGCCTTCCTCGCCCAGCGCGACCAGTGGGCCGCCCAGCTCCGCAGCACCGAGACCGCGGTGCAGCAGGCCCAGGTCTCGCTCGCCGACTCCCGCGTCAAGCTCGCCCGCGCCCAGAAGCTCAAGGCCGAGGGGATCACCACCCAGCAGGATCTCGAGGGGGCCCAACTCGCCGAGACCTCCGCCAGGCTGCAGCTCGACTCGGCCCGCGAGGCCGTCAGCCAGACCCGGGCCAACCTCGTCAAGGCCCAGGACGACCTCACCAAGACGACCATCTACTCCCCCCTCACCGGCCGCGTCATCACCCTCAACGCCAAGGAGGGGGAGGTCGTCGTCTCCGGCACCATGAACAACCCCGGCTCGG
>QHVW01000956.1 GCA_003223675.1 Acidobacteriota bacterium | reverse complement strand
CCCATTGCGATCGCCAATTCATAAGAGGCGAGGGTGTGCTCGGGGCGGTAGCCGCTGGCGCCACGGTGGGCGATGACGAGGATCAAGGGTGAAAGGCTTTCTGGAACAAGGACCTAAAGGACATAAAGGACCAAAAGGACGTTTGTTTGTTCCTGTTGTCCTTTATGTCCTTTGGGTCCTTTAGGTCCTTCATGACTGCAATCGCTCGTACTCCTCCGGCGTATCCACGTCCTGCACCACCCCGGCGTCCTCCACCGGCACCTCCAGGAGCTCCGCCTCGTGGCGGTTCCGGAGCTGGCGCAAGCCTACATCGAGATCGAGGGTTTCGATCTCCGGGATCAGCCGCGGGGCGATGCCCAAGGGGTGGCCGCGCTTGCCGTGGAAGACGGGCTCGGCGATGGGGGCGCCGGACTCCCGCATCCGGCGGAGGAGCTCGATCACGGTCTCCACCTGCTCCCAGGGCGCCGATCCCCTCCCGGATCGAGGAGAGCATGCCGCGCCCGGGATCGGGGTTCACGGCGCTCTCGATGCCGGACCGCCGCGCCCAGCCCCGCAGGTCCTCGTCCTCCGGAGCCGTCACCAGCACGATCTCCTCGACGCCGCCGCCGAGCAGGGCGTTCACCACCCCGGCCACCAGCGGACCGCCGTTGAAAGGGAGGAGCAGCTTGGGACGGCCCATCCGGCGGGAGACGCCGGCAGCGGGGAGGACGGCGACAGTGGTTTCCGGTTCCATGGGTCTCAGACCTCCAATCGTCGGGCGAGCACGAGCGTCCGGTCGTCCGCGAACGGTACGCCGCGGGCGAAATCCTCCAGATCCCGCGCCAGCCCATGGGCGAGACCACCACAGGTCTCGCCCTTGTTGCGCAGGCAGGCCTCCTTGAGGCGGTCCAGGCCGTATTCGTTCCCTTCCGGATCCTCGGCTTCGACCAGGCCGTCGGTGTAGAGGACGAGGATCTCTCCGGGAGCGAGCGTCGTCTCGCCCGCGCGGTAGGGCGCCTGGGGGAGGAGGCCGAGGGGGACGCCGGTCGATCCCAGCTCCTCAGGCGTGCCCGAGGCGCGCAGGATGAGCGGCGGATTGTGGCCGGCATTGGTATAACGCAGCCGTCCGGTCGTGGGCTCCAGGATGCCGAGGAAGGCCGTGGCGTACTTCTCGGGCGGCGTGCGGCGGTAGAGCTGGCGCGAGAGGCGGGCGCAGATCTCGTCCGGCGGCAGGCCGTCCTCGATGGGACCGGTCGAGAGGGCCTGGAGGGAGACGGTGAGCAGCGAGGCGGCCATCCCCTTGCCCGCCACGTCGGCGATCATGAGCACGCACTCGCGGCCGTCGCACCGCGTGAGCACCTCGTAGTAGTCACCCGAGACGCCGCGCGACGGGATGTTGCCGCCGTAGAGCTCCCAGCCGGGCACCTCGGGCAGGCGGTCCGGGAGGAGGGCCACCTGGATGCGCCGCGCCAAGGCCAGCTCCTCCTGGAGCCGGCGGCGCTCGGCCGCCTCCATCGCCAGCGCCAGGTTGCGCAGGTGGAGGCCCGCGACCGAGGCGAGCGAGACCAGCAGCTCCAGGTCCTCCTCCGAGAACTGGCGGACGCCGGCCCGCGATTCGAGCAGGATCAGGCCCAGCGTGCCGTCCGGGTCGAGCAGGGGAGCGGCGACCAGGCTGCGGATGCCGGAGAGCAGCATGCTCTGGGCGGCGGCGAAGCGCTCGTCCGCCTGGACGTCGAAGACGAGGGCCGCCATCCCCTTCTCGGCCACCTCGCGGACCAGGCTGCGCGAGAAGACGAGGCTCTCCGGCCGCCCTTCCGCGGAGCGGCTGGCCGCCGGCTGGTAGCCGCCGTCCTTGCCCTTGAGCAGGATGGCGCCGCGGTCGGGGCGCAGATGGTCGAACACCCGGTCGAGGATCAGCTCCAGCAGCTCCTCCAGGGTGAGCGAGCGGCCGAGCGCCTGATGGACCTCGTTGAGCATCTTGAGCCGGTCGGCGTAGCGCCGGAGGTCCATCCCGCCCGCGGCCGGCACGCTCTGGCGGTCGAGCAGCTCCGAGGCGCGGCGGAAGACGGTGCCGTCGAGGAAGTCGTCGGATGGCCTGGCCGGGGCCGGCGCCTCCGCCGTGATGCGGATCAGGCTGTTGGAGATCTTGATGACGTCCCCCGGCCCGACCCGCGTCGGCTGCTGGATCGCCTGCCCGTTGACGATCGTCCCGTTGCGGGACCCGAGATCCTCGACGAACAGCTCGCCGCCGCTCCGGAAGAGCCGCGAATGTTTCCGGGAGGCGAAGGGGTCGGAGAGCGTAAGGTCGGCGTCCAGCGCCCGGCCGAGGACGAGGGAGTCGCCGCGGAGGGGGTGCTCGAACGGGGCGCCCTCGGCGGGGGTGACCTGGAGGTGGAGGGGGGTGTCCACGATAGGCTCCACACTTCAGCCTATCAGACTAGAATGGGCAAGCCGCTCTGTCTGTTAGACTTCCCTGGTACTGAGGAGGTTAGAGCCGTGATCAAAGTGAATCTGAAAGACGCCGAAGGAGACCTTGAGCACCTGGTTGAGGAAGCTGCGGGTGGCGAGGAGGTGATCCTCACCCGAGGAGATGGAGCTCGGTTTCGGATCGTGCCACTGCAACCCGCGGCAACGGAGTCGCAGGAACTCCCTGCTCGGCTCGGAGCCATCGGGAATTCTCTGGATCGTTTCATTGGAATCTGGTCGGCGGAGGAAGAAGAGGAATTCTTGAAAGCCATCGAAGTATTCGAGGAAATTGACGAGTCCCTCTGGTCATGAGGATTCTTCTCGATACGAACGCGTACTCGGCCTTTGTCCGGGGACGTCCTGGCGTGGTTAAAAGCGTCCGTCAAGCGGACGAAGCGTTGATCTCCACAGTAGTGCTAGGAGAGCTTTTGTTTGGATTTCATAACGGTTCTCAGTATGAACAAAACCGACGAGTCCTCCAGGAGTTTCTCGATTATCCTCATGTCCGGATTGTGACACTGACGTTTACTACTGCGGAGCGTTTCGGGGAGATCTTCGCCAATCTTCGCAAGCGAGGTAAGACGATCCCGACAAACGATATCTGGATTGCTGCCCAAGCGATGGAAAACGATGCGGATCTGCTCTCCTCCGATCCTCACTTCGGGTACGTCCAAAACCTGTCCTGGCTTTCGTTTCCCGCGCGCTGATCGAAGCTGGGCTCTACAGCTCGAACGGCTCACACCCCTCGAACGTTCGCCGCTTCCGGATGATCTCCTCGAGATTGGGGATCTGCTGCGAAACCCTGGTGAGCTGATTCAGCCAGTCCTCTCCGACCTTGGGACGGTTCTCCCGCAGAGCGCGGATATCCTCGGGAGTGGTCGGGATGTCCTTTTCGAGATCGAGGAGCTCAGATTTTCTGGAGGTCATCGAACCGGTCTCCCATGCCTTGACGATCAAAATAATCCCGGATCTCGACGCGGTCAACTCCCGGCAGGGTCAAAAGGAACCGGATGTCGGCCATGTCTTGAAACGTTCTCGCCGGATCGTTCTTCATGGCGCGGACTTTCAGCGCGGCGATGTGCTCGGGCTTCGGCACGTTGATTGGAAGACCGCCGGGTCCGGTCTTGACCCTGCATGCCGCGAAAAGCTCCTGGCTCGTTTTGCCGCTGACATACACGAAATCGAGGCTTCCCCAGGTGAGGAGATCGGGATGCGCGTGGTTCGAGTAGCCGCTGGAGCGGTGGAGCGTCTTGTACCCGCGGGATTCCAGAAAGCCGATCAGATCATCCTGAACCGAGGATTCGACGATGAAATCGAGATCCAGGGTCGTGCGTGGCAGCCCATAGGAGATGAGAGCCACGCCGCCGATCACGGCATACCGGCAAACCTTCTCCTCCAGGAAATCCGAGACGACTCCGAGAACGCGAGGGAAGTCCAAGATCGACCTTCGCTATTCCACCACCGGCAACCCATGCTTGGGCCCCAGCCGCCCCGGGTCCATCCCCGCCGCCTCGCGCAGCGCGGCCTCGGTGTAGCGCTGGACCATGGTGCCGCGCCACTGGGTCTGGAAATCGGTGTTGTCCATGGGGGTGGCGACCTTGCGGGTGAGCCTGGCGGCCTCCGCGATGACCTCGGCGTCGAGCTTCTTGCCGATCAGGAAATCGGCGCTCTCCTGGGCGGCCAGCGGACGCGAGGCCACCGCTCCGAGATAGATCCGCGCCTTCTCGACCGTGCCGTCCGGCGCCGTCCAGAGGGCGGCGGCGGCGGAGAGGACGGCGAAGTCGATCGAGCCGCGGCGGCGGAGCTTCCAGAAGGCGGAGCGGCAGCGGTCCGCGGTTGCCTCGGCCGGGAGATAGAGGCCGGTCAGGATCTCGTCCGGCCGCTTGGCGAGGTACTGGATGCCGTCGTCCCGGTAGAGGTCCTCGATCGGAATCATCCGCTCGCCGTCCTTCGAGAGCAGCTTCACCCGCGCTCCCAGGGCGCAGGCCATGGGCGCGGAGTCGGTGGCGGTGTGGGCCCAGCAGCGCGGCGAGCTGGTGGCCACCCAACAGATCTCGCCCTCCGCCTTCATGCAGTAGTCGATCGCGCGGCGCCACTCCTCGGTCTGGTTGTAGTAGGTGCAGCGGGTGTCCACGCAGAGATTGCCGCCGATCGTCCCCATGTTGCGCAGCGGCGGCGAGGAGATCGACTGCACGGCCGTTGCGAAGGCGGGGTAGCGCTCGCGCACGGCGGGGTGGGCCACCACGTCGCTCAGCAGGGTCGTGGCGCCGATGTGGATCTCGCCGTTGACGTCGATCCCCGCGAGCCCCGGGATGCCCATCAGGCTCACCACGGTGGTGGCCTGCTGGTGGCGGCGCTTCATGTTGGGCCAGAGGTCCGTGCCGCCCGCCACGAGCCGGACGAGCTCATTGCCTTCTCCTGAAAGTACCGACGCGGCCTCGTCGAGGGTGCGGGCGTGGACGAAGTTGAATTGAGGTAGACGCAGCATGTGATTACTTCGCCCCCTTGAGATCGGTGGTCAGCGCGGCGAGCTTCTTCTTCCGCAGCGCCTCCTCGCGGGTCATCATCGTGCCCGCGGAGGAGCGCATGCCGGAGCGGAGCTTCTCGCGGTAGTCGTTGATGGCGGTGCCGTCGCCCCCCTGCTCGGGCGTGGGCACGAGCAGCTCCTCGCCGAAGTCGACCTCGGGAAAACCTTTCGGTCCGAAGCGCGGCTCCTGGCCCTTGCGCTTGGCCTCCAGCGCCTTCAGCACCATGTGCGGATGGATCGGCACCTGATCGACCCGCACGCCGACCGCGTCATAGATCGCGTTCGCCACCGCGGGCATCACCGGCAGCAGCGGGCCCTGGCCCACCTCCTTGGCGCCGAACGGGCCTTGCGGGTCGGGGTCCTCGATCAGATAGGTGGTCACCGGCGGCATGTCCTGGAAGGTCGGGCTCTTGTACTCCAGCACCGACGGGTGCTTGTGCACCAGGGCCGAGGAGAGGTGCTTGGGCAGCCGGCGGAAGGCCTGCTCTTCCATCATCACCTCGCCCAGGCCCATGTAGACGCTCCCCTCGACCTGCCCCATCACCAGCACCGGATTGAGCGCGCGGCCGACGTCGTGGGCGATCCAGACGTGGAGGGGATTCCACAGGCCGGTCTCGGAATCGGCCTCGACCTCGATCACCGCCGCCGAGTAGGAGTAGGCGGGGGAGGGGCCCACGCCCGCGCCCCGGTAGCGGCCGGGCGAGCGCGGCGGGATGTAGCTGCCGGCGGTCGCCAGGGTGCCGAAGCGGGCTTCTGTGGCGATCACGGCGTCCTGGAAGCTGAGCCCCTTCTCGGGGTCCTGGGCGTCGAAGACCCGCCGCTCGGCGAAGACCAGGCGCGATTCCGGGATCTCGAGCTGCTCGGAGACCGCCTTGGAGATCATCTCGCGCGCCCGCTCGGCCGCCTGGAGCGCGGCGTTGCCCACCATCAGGGTGACCCGCGACGAGTAGGAGCCGAGGTCGACCGGGGTGAGGTCCGTGTCCGCCACGCAGAGGCGGATGTCCGCGAGCGCGACGCCGAGCACCTCGGCCACCACGGCGGCGAGGATGGAGTCCGACCCCTGGCCGATCTCCGACTCGCCGCAGAAGACAGCGACGCCGCCCGAGCGGTCGAGCTTGAGCATCACGCCTGATTGCGGCATGTGGTTCCAATAAATCGGCAGCCCCGCGCCGCAGAGATAGGAGCCGCAGGCGAGGCCCAGGCCGCGCCCCTCGGGCAGCCGCCCCCAGCGCTCGCGGAAGCCGCTCCCCTCGACCACCGCCTCGATGCAGCGGCGCAGCCCCATGGAGCCGATCCGCAGCCAGTTGGCGGTGACCGAATCCGGCTCGGCCAGCATGTTGAGCCGCAGGTCGGCCGGATTGATCCCTAACTTCACGGCGATCTTGTCGAGATGGACCTCGAAGCCGAAGCGCGGCTGCGGCGTGCCGTGGCCCCGCTTGGGACCGCACGGCGGCTTGTTGGTGAAGCAGCGCACCCCCTGGAACTCGTAGGCCGGCAGCTTGTACGTCACCGTCTGGAGCGCGCCGGTGTAGTACGTCGAGGCCACGCCGTAGCTGCCGTAGGCGCCGCCGTCGAGGGCCGTGCGCAGGCGCTGCGCGGTGATCGATCCATCTTTCTTCACGCCGGTCCGCACCTGCATGAGCACGGGGTGGCGGCCGCGATGGCAGTAGAAGACCTCCTCGCGACTGAGGGTGATCTTGCACGGCCGGCCCAGCTTGAGGGCCATCTTCGCCGCCACGATCTCGTGATTGAACGGATCGCTCTTGCCGCCAAAACCGCCGCCGTTGGGGCAGGCCACTACGCGCACTCGCGAAGCCGGCAATTCGAGCACCTTGGCGAGGGCGCGGTGGACGTAGTGCGGCGTCTGGCTGGAGGAATAGAGGGTCACCCGGTCGTCGTCCTCTGGAACGGCCACCGCCGAGTGCTGCTCCATGGGCAGGTGGGTGTTCCCCTCGTAATAGAAGGTATCCTCGAAGATCTCGTCCGCGTTTTCGAAACCTTTTTCGACGTCGCCGAAGGTCATCGAGACGACCTTGTGGAGGTTGCCGTGATCGCCGTAGTCGTGGATGCGCGGCTCGGGCGTGGCGATGGCCTCCTCGATCGACGAGATCGTGGGGAGCGGCTCATATTCGACCTTCACTTTGAAGGCCGCCTCATAGGCCGCGTCCTCGGTGGTGGCGGCGACGGCGGCCACGGGAT
>QHVW01001003.1 GCA_003223675.1 Acidobacteriota bacterium | reverse complement strand
CCCCACCCAGGGCGGCCACATAGGGCCGCCCCTACGAAAACCTGCCATGTCCACTGGGGTGACGCCCCTACCCGCCCGCCCCCACCAACACCTCCTCCCGCGCCCCCTCCCGCACCTCCGCCCCCGGCTTGAAGCTCACGATCTGCTCCCAGATCCGGGCGAGCTTGTCGCCGAAGATCACCAGGAGGTCTCCGGCGCGGGCCATCTCCAGGGCGCGGCGGACCGACTCGTCCTCTTTGAAGTAGCCGGGCACGATCCGCTCCGGGCAGAAGCCGGCGGCGAGGAGACCTTGGCGCAGGAGGGCGGCCGACTCGCCCGGCGGGCGGCCCCGGAGGTCGTCGTCCTCGCGGAGGAGGATGAGGTCGAAGGCGGGCGCCGCGGCGGCGGCCAGGGCGAGGATGTCCTCGTCGCGGCGGTCGCCGGGGGCGGCGATCACGCCGATGCGCCGGCCGTGGACGGCGAGCTCGCGGACGGTGCGCGCCACCGCCTCCATGCCGTGGGCGTTGTGGGCGTAGTCGAGCAGCACGCGGAACGGGTGCTCGTTGTAGAAGTTGAGCCGTCCCGGCGCCTGGAAGAAGTCGGTCGAGAAGGTGCGCAGCCCCTGGCGGATGTTGTCCACCCCCACCCCCAGGCCGTGGGCCACGGCGGCGGCGAACATGGCGTTCTGGATGTTGTGCAGAGCCCGTCCCTCGATGGTGGCCGGGATCTGGCGGGCCCACAGCAGCGGGATCTGCCGCTCCCCCTGGTAGAGCACGACCATGCGGCCGTTGAGCCCCTCCTCGAGGACCACCGCCTTGCCCTTGGCCCGCACGTGGTTGCGCACCAGCTCGTTCTTGGGGTCCAGGGTGACCCAGATCGGCTCGGCCGGGCTGGCCGCGGCCATCTTCACCACGCGCTCGTCGTCGGCGTTGAGCACGCAGTAGTCCTGGGCCACCTCGGCGATGATCTGCTTGATCTTGGCCAGATCGTCCACGCTCTCGATGCCGCCCAGCCCCAGGTGGTCCGCGGCCACGTTGAGCACGGCCCCGACGTTGCACTTGCGCCAGCCGAGCCCCGAGCGCACGATGCCGCCGCGGGCGGTCTCCAGCACCGCCGCGTCGATCGTGGGGTCGCGCAGCACGATCTGGCTCGACCAGGGGCCGGTCATGTCGCCGCGCACGGTGCGGACGCCGTCGATGTAGACGCCGTCCGTGGTCGACATCCCCACCTTGTAGCCCGAGAGCTTGAGGATGTGCCCGACCATGCGGGTGGTGGTGGTCTTGCCGTTCGTCCCCGTGATCGCGGCGAGGGGGATGCGGAAGCGGTTGCCGCGCGGGAAGAGCATGTCGATCACCGGCCCGGCGACGTCGCGCGGCTTCCCCTCGGTGGGCGAGAGGTGCATGCGGAAGCCGGGCGCGGCGTTGATCTCGACGATCGCTCCTCCTACTTCCCGATAACTGCGGGAGATGTCCGTAGAGACGAAGTCGACGCCGCCGACGTCGAGGCCGACCGCCTTGACAGCCCGCTCGGCCATCATCCGGTTGTCCTCGTGGATGGCGTCGGTCCTGTCGGTCGCGGTGCCGCCGGTCGACAGGTTGCCGGTCAGGCGCAGGTAGAAAACCTTTCCTTCCGGCAGCACGGAGTCGAGGGTCATCCCCTCCTCGGCGAGCAGGCGCCGCGCCTGCTCGTCCACCACGATGCGGGTCAGCACCTTCTCGTGGCCGATGCCGCGCCGGGGGTCGCGGTTGACCTCCTCGATCAGCTCGGCGATGGTGCTCCGGCCGTCCCCCACCACGTGGCCGGGGACGCGCTGGGCCACGGCGGCCACGCGGCCGTCGATCACCAGGATGCGGTAGTCGTTGCCGGTCTGGTGGCACTCGACGATCACCCGCGGGCAGATTCCCCGCGCCTGCTCGTAGGCCTCCCGCACTTGGTCGGGGGTCCTGAGGTTGATCGCCACCGCCTGGCCGTGATGGCCGTCGAGCGGCTTGACCACCACCGGGAAGCCGAGCCGCTCGGCCTCCTCCGCCGCCTCTTGCGGGTCGCAGACGATCGATTGCCGCGGCACGGGGAGCCCGAGCTGCTCGAGGATGCGCTGGGTCAGCCGCTTGTCGGAGGCGATCTCGGTGGCGATCTGGCGGGTCTCGCTGGTGAGGGTCGCCTGGATGCGCTTCTGGTACTTGCCGTAGCCGAGCTGCACGAGCGATCCTTCGTTGAGGCGGATCCAGGGGATGTCCCGCTCCTCGGCGGCGCGCACCAGGGCGGACGTCGAGGGGCCGAGGGAGCGGCGCTGGGCGAGCTCGATGAATGCCTCGAGCTCCTGGCAGTAATCGAACGGCGAGGAGTCGTAGTCCGCGCGCTCGGGCGGCAGGATGTGGCGGATGAGGCGCAGCGCGAGGTCCCCCGCCGCCAGCCCGACCTCCTCTTCCACGAAGCTGTAGACGACGTGGTATTGCCCCTTGGGCAGATGCTCGCCGCGCGTCTTGCCGAAGGTGACCGGCGTGCCCGCGAGGACCTGGAGCTCGAGGGCGATGTGCTCCAGCACGTGCCCCATCCAGGTCCCCTCCTCCTCGCCCAGGCGGCGCACGAAGCCGCCGTCCTCGCTATAGGAGCAGCCGTGCTGCCAGAGGGAGGGGACCATCTCCAATAATCGATCGCTGAACCCCGGCAGCTTGGCCGTGGGGAAGTCTTCCAATTCCTCGAGATCGATCAGCAACCGGATGACGGGCCAAAGGGCATAGAGGTTGGGACCGCGATAGACCCGAGTCTCCAGGATTTTCATGATGCGAGATCTCTCCTAGGGTGGTTTCCTGGTATCAATGACGCGGATTTTTAACAGCAAGGGGTGTGCCATGGGGGCCGCAGAGCTCCCCGGACAGTAGGGCCCCCCTGGGACCGCCGGCGTCCTCGCCGGCAGCTAACTCCGCTTTTTCTTTCTAAAAACAAAAACTGGCTAGAAGGCCGGCGGGGACGCCGGCGGTCCCAGGGGGGGCCCTACTCCCCCCCATCCTCCGGCCCCACCACCACCTCCTCCTCCGTCATTACCGGCGGCCTTTCGGGGGACCGGCGGTCCATGGGGTCGAGGTGGACCATGGGGGGTGGGGTGATCCCTTCGCGGCGCTTGAGGTCGTAGCGGCAGCCGGTGGTGAGGAAGTCGAGCTTCAGGCCCATCATGGCGACCGGCTGGCCACGGTGGATGGCGTGGCTGTCGGTGAACTTCATCCCCGAGGCGTCGACCACCATCACCGCCCCGGCGCCGAGCACGGAGAGCTCGCCGTTGCCGGCGATGATCGCCGCGGTGTCCTCGTCGATGCCCACTCCCAGCGGCGCGGGATTGTAAGAAAGTGCTGTCAGCAGCCGCCCCAGGCGATCCCGGCGGCGGAAATGCTGATCGATCACCAGGTAGGGGGCGAGCCCCAGCCCTTTGGCAAGATGAACGAGCCGGCGGCGTGGCGTGGCGCCGCTCTCCCCCAGGGCGATCATGTGCTCGGAGAGCAGGGCCGCGCCCGCGCTGGTGCCGGCCACCACCATGCCCGCGGCGTGGCGGGCGCGGATGGTCTGCGCGATCTCGGTGCCGCCCAGCACGGAGGAGAGCTTGAGCTGGCTGCCGCCGGTGATGAACAGCCCGGTCGCGTACTCCAGCAGATCGTGCGCCTCGGGGCCCGCCGCCATGGCGTCCTCGCGGGTCTCGATCTTCAGCACCTCGACGTTCTCGGCGCGCAGGGCCAGG
>QHVW01000955.1 GCA_003223675.1 Acidobacteriota bacterium | reverse complement strand
CACTTATACCACTGGAGCCAGCCCTTTTCCACACCTATGGTGAGAAATCCGGGCTAGCTCCCGGCCGGGCCAGCGCCCGGACCCGATGCCCCGCGCCAGCAGCGCCGGCTGGGCCACGCGCCGCCCAGATACCCCGTCCCTCCCGTCACGAACACCTGCCGGATTTCCATGGCCTGCTCCCCTGAATCTCTCCCCAACCTACGCCGAATCGGGCCCTTTTGGATGACAGGTGCGCTAAAATCGGTGACACATGATCAATTCAACGCTTGTGATTTTCACAAGCCACGCCGCGGAGGCCCTGGGCGCCGTCGTTCTGGCGATCGTGCTGATGGGCTTTCATCGCCTCTACCAGCGCCCCTATCTGCTCACCTGGGCCTGGAGCTGGTGGGCGTTCTGCGTCGGGCTGCTCGCCGACGCGCTCGCGATCGACCTGGCTCCCCATCTGCCAGCCACGGCGCCGGCGCGCCTCGCGGCTTCGCTGGTCTCCATCACCGCCGGCTACTGGCAGGCCGCGTGGATGCTCTTCGGCGCGTACGAGGCCACCACCGCGAAGCCCCTCTCCCGCGGCTTCCGGCGTACCGTGCTGGCCTTCCTCCTGCTGCTCGCAGCCGGCTCCGTCGCCCTGACCCTGTATACCGCTCCTCAGGTCCGCTTCCTGGTGCGGGTCGGGCTGCGGGCCTTCCTGCTGGGGACCGCCGTCCTCGCCGCGGCCTGGGGGGTCTGGTTCAGCCGGGCGCACCGCTCGGGCCTCGGCCGCCGGCTGGTGGCCGGCGCCTTCCTGCTCTACGGGCTGCACCAGGTCCATTACCTGGTGATCATCGTGACGCAGACGGTCCAGGTCGGCTCGATGGCCTATGCCTCCTACCTCGGGCCGTTCGACTTCCTGTTCCAGAGCCTGATCGGCATCGGCATGGTGACCTGGCTGCTGGAGGACGAGCGCCAGCGGGTGCTCGCCGCCGCGGACCGCATCGAGCACCTCTCCCATCACGACCCGCTGACCGATCTGCCCAACCGCGACCTGATGGTCCAGTACCTCCGGCGGGCGATCGCGCAGGCCGAGGCGCGGCGGGAACGGCTCGCCGTCCTCTTCCTCGACCTCGACCGCTTCAAGATGGTGAACGAGTCGCTGGGCAACCGCCAGGGGGATGAGCTGCTGAAGGCGTTCTCGGAACGGCTGCGGCACAACCTCCGCAGCACCGACCTGATCGCCCGGGTGGCCGCCGACGAATTCGTCGTCCTCCTGCCGTCGATCGAGAGCGAAAGCACCGCCGGGCGGGTCGCCGACAAGCTCCTGGCCGTCACCCGGCTCCCCTTCTCCCTCCAGGGGCGCGAGGTCTATCTGACGGCCAGCCTCGGCGTCAGCCGCTATCCGGAGGACGGCACCGACGCCGAGATCCTGCTCAAGCGCGCCGAGATCGCCATGGTCCGCGTCAAGGAGACGACCCGGGACGGCTATCAGCTCTATACCCCGGGGATGGACTCCCACAGCCTGGAGCAGCTCTCGCTCGGGGCCGACCTGCGGCGGGAGCTGACGCAGCGCCAGGGGGGGCTCACCCTCTTCTACCAGCCGGTGCTCGGCGCCAAACGGCGCCGCATCGAGACGGTGGAGGCCCTGCTGCGCTGGCGCCATTCCACGCGCGGGCTGATGATCCCGGGCGAGTTCCTCTGGCTCGCCGAGGCGTCCGGCCTCGCCAACGTGCTGGACCTCTGGGTGCTGCGCACCGCCTGCCAGGAGATCGAGGAGTGGCGCCGCGAGGGGGCGGCCGACCTGCTGCTGGCGGTGAACCTCTCCGCCCGCTCGTTCCAGCAGCCGGACCTCCTCCAGCGCATCCAGGACGTGCTCACCGAGACCGGCTTCCCGCCGGCCGCGCTGGTGCTGGAGATCACCGAGACCCTCGCCATGCAGAACGCCGAGGCGACGCTCGCCATCCTGCGCGGCCTCAAGGAGCTGGGGGTGCGGATCGCCATCGACGACTTCGGCACCGGCTACTCCTCGCTCTCCTATCTCACCACCTTCCCGATCGACACCCTCAAGCTCGACCGCTCCTTCGTGCACACCATCGGCAAGGCCCGCGGCAGCGAGGAGGTGGCGGCGGCGGTGATCGCCCTCGCCATGAGCCTGGAGATCAACGTGATCGCCGAGGGGGTCGAGGAGCAGCAGCAGATGCGCTGGCTCCAGGGGCTCGGCTGCGACCAGTTTCAGGGCTACCTCTTCAGCCCGCCCCTGCCCGCCGCCGAGTGCCGCGACCTCGTGCTCCAGGGCCTCGACGCCCGGCTGGAGCAGGTGGAGCAGTTGTTGGACGCGTGATACCGTCCCCCCTGTGTGGCTTTGGTAACGGGGGTAAAGCATGGAGTACCGGAATCTCGGCAGGACCGGCCTGAAGGTCTCCCCGCTCTGCCTGGGCGCGATGATGTTCGGCAGTTGGGGCAATCCGGACCACGAGGACAGCATCCGCATCATCCACCGGGCGCTCGACGCCGGCATCAATTTCGTCGACACGGCCAACGGCTACTCCGAGGGTGAGTCGGAGGTGATCGTCGGCAAGGCGCTCAAGGGCAAGCGCGAGGGGACGGTGCTCGCCACCAAGGTCTGGGCGCCCGTGGGCGAGAGCCCCAACCAGCGCGGGCTCTCCCGCAAGGCCATCCAGGAGCAGGTCGAGAACAGCCTCCGCCGGCTCGACACGGACGTCATCGACCTCTACCAGATCCACCGCCCCGACCCCACGACGCCGATGGAGGAGACCCTCTCCACGCTCAGCGACCTGGTGCGCCAGGGGAAGGTGCGCTACCTGGGGCTCTCGACCAACCACTACGCGGGAGAGGCCCTCTGGGAGAAGCGGTTCGCCGCCTGGGAGATCGTCGAGACCCTCTGGCTCAGCGACCGGCACGGCTGGGAGCGGTTCGTCTCGCTGCAGCCGCCGTACAGCATCCTGCGGCGGGTGATGGAGGCCGAGCACTTCCCCATGGCGCTGAAATTCGGCATCGCCAACATCGTCTGGAGCCCGCTCGAAGGGGGGTGGCTCTCCGGCAAATACCGCCGCGGCGCCGGCAACCCCAAGGACAGCCAGCGCGCCGAGAAGTGGGTCGGCGACATCGACAACCCCAAGTTCCAGCGCCGGCTCGACATCGTCGAGAAGCTCCTGCCGTTGGCCGAAGCGAAGGGGGTCCCGTTGGCCCGCTTCGCCAACGCCTGGGCGCTCCGCCATCCGGCGGTGACCTCGGCCATCATCGGCCCGCGGACCCTGGAGCAGCTCGAGGACAGCCTGCAGGCGCTGGACGTCCAGATCACCGACGAGGACGCCCGGCAGATAGACGGGCTGGTGCCGCCGGGAACGTCCGCCCTATGATGGGGAGCCAGCGATCATGAATGCCATGACAACCTCCTTCGCTCCCATCCGCACCGCGCGGCGCATGGCAGACGTCACCTATGCCGTGCGCGACGTCGTCGTCCTCGCCCGGCAGGCCGAGGCCCTGGGCCGGAAGATCATCGGCCTGAACATCGGCGACCCCTGCCAGTTCGACTTCCGGACGCCGGAGCCCGTCGTCGAGGCGATCGTCAAGGCGCTGCGCGACAACAAGACGTCCTATTCCGCCTCCGAGGGGATCCCCGAGGCGCGGGAGGCGATCCGCCGCGACGCCGAGGAGCGCAAGGGCATCCGGTCGATCCAGGAGGTCCTGGTGGGCCACGGCGCCTCCGAGCCGATCGAGCTCCTCCTCAACGCCCTGCTGGAGCCCGGCGAGGGGGTGCTCCTGCCCAGCCCGGGCTATCCGCTCTACTCCGCCGTGCTCGCCAAGCTCAGCGCCCGCGAGATCTACTACCGGCTCGACGAGTCGAACGGCTGGCAGCCCGACCCGGACGACATCGCGCGGCGGGTGGACGCGGGCACCCGCGCCCTGGTGCTGATCAATCCCAACAATCCGACCGGCTCGGTCACCGGCCGCGCCACCCTGGAGGCGGTGCTGGAGATCGCGGCGCGGCACCAACTCGTGGTGCTCTCCGACGAGATCTACGACCGCATGCTGATCGAGCCCGGGACCGATTTCGTGGCCACCGCCGCGCTGCGCGACGACGTGCCGGTCGCCACCTTCGGCGGGCTCTCCAAGGTGTGGCTGGGGCCCGGCCTGCGGATGGGCTGGACCATCCTCTCGGGCCCCGGCGAGGCCTTGGCGCCGCTGGTGGATGCGATGGGCCGGCTGGTGCGGGCGCGCCTCTGCCCCAGCCACCCCGTGCAGTGGGCGATCAAACCGGCGCTCGAAGGGCCCAACCCCCATATCGCGGAGGTTAATGCCAAGCTGCGCCGCCGCAGGGACTTCACCGTGGAGCGGCTCAACGCCATCCCCGGCTGGAGCTGCGTGCCGCCCAAGGGGGCCTTCTACGCCTTCCCCCGCTTCGAGCTCGGGGCTCTCAAGGACACCGAGCTGGTGCGCGACCTCATCCTCCAGCACGGCGTCGTGGTGGTCCACGGCTCCGGCTTCGGCCAGGACGATTTCAATCACGTGCGGATCGTCTTCCTGCCGCCGGAGGAGCTGCTGGCGGAGGCCTACGATCACATCGCCGCGTATTCAATGGGAAAAGAAGATTCGATGGGGAAAGATTCGATGGGGAAAGCCTAGATGGCGGATCTCCGGGGAAAAACCCTTTTCATCACCGGCGCCAGCCGCGGCATCGGCAAGGCGATCGCCCTGCGCGCGGCGGCGGACGGCGCCAACGTCGCCATAGCGGCGAAGACGGCGGAGCCCCATCCGAAGCTGCCGGGGACGATCTATTCGGCAGCTGGGGAGATCGAGGCCGCGGGCGGCCGCGCCCTGCCGCTCCAGGTGGACATCCGGGACGAGGACCAGGTCCTGGCGGCGGTGGCGAAGACGGTCGAGACCTTCGGCGGCATCGACGTCCTGGTCAACAACGCCAGCGCGATCAGCCTCGCCGGCACGCTGGAGACCCCGATGAAGCGCTTCGATCTGATGTGGGGGGTCAACGCGCGCGGCACCTATCTCTGCTCGCAGGCCTGCATCCCTCATCTCAAAAAGGCGGCCAATCCGCACATCCTGACCCTCTCGCCGCCGCTCAACCTCGATCCCAAATGGTTCGAGCACCACGTGGCCTACACCATCGCCAAGTACGGCATGAGCCTCTGCGTCCTGGGGATGGCCGAGGAATTCAAAAAAGACGGGATCGCCGTCAACGCCCTCTGGCCGCGCACGGTAATCCACACCGCCGCCCTCGCCATGCTGGGTGGCATCACCCCGCCCGAGAATTGCCGCAAGCCCGAGATCGTGGCCGACGCGGCCCACGTGATCCTCACCCGCGACAGCCGTGGCCACACCGGCAACTTCTATATCGACGAGGACGTGCTGCGGGAGGCGGGGGTCAGCGACTTCGAACGGTACGCGGTGGCGCCGGGGAAGCCGCTCCACCCGGATCTGTTTCTGGGGGAGACGCCGAAGGAGTATTTCGGGCGATGAAGGAGACCGCCGCAGCGGTCCCCTCCTCACGCCACCCTCGCTTCTCAGTACTGCGAAGCTGTCCACAGACCATAGATGTCGTGATCAGTGTTGCTGTAGGTGTGCTCGAAGAGCCAGAAGGCGCACCGGGAGCCCGCGGTCCCCGTGCAGGCGCGAGGATTGACGTAGCCGGAGGTGAGAGGATCGATCCGGGTCGCCACAAGCTTGACGTACCGGTCGGCCTGGGTATCGCTGGTCAATCGGGTCGTCGAGCCCAGCGTGCCGTCGGTGTACACCTTGACTGAGTAGACCTCGCTGGCGCGGGTGGTGTCGACATACGCCAGCTCGAACAGACCCAGGAAGGGGAACGAATCGACGGCGCTCTGGGAGCCGGCCGCCGAGTATTCGGGCAGCAGGTCCTTGGTCGCAAAGAATTCGGGGAGCGGAATGGATACCGGAGTCACGACAGGGCCGACAGGGACGAGAGGATCCCAGAGCACGTTCCCGTCGAGCATCTGGCCGCGGATCACCACCCAGGTTCCGAGACGGTTGGAGACTGTCGTACGCCAGAACACGCCCCAGCGATTGTTCGCATAATTGTAGGCGACGACCGGCGGACCGCTGGAGGACGACGCTATGGTGAGGGCTGGACCGGGCGCTCCCAGAGGGCTGACCTTGCGCACCACGATCGCGCCGCTCGCAAGCCTGTAGGCCAAGAGGTAGTAGTCAGCCTTGAGGCTGTGTCCATAGGCGATGTGAGGAGCGTAGCCCGGATCGTCCACCGGACCGAGCGAATCGACGGACACGCTTTTCCACAGCGTCCCGAACCCGTCGTCGATCACTGCCAGCCAGACTGTGGAGGATGCGCCGGCGACGGCGCGATAGGCCAGGAGGTAAGGGGTACAGCCCAAGGCCGTACCGCACGCCGAGGTCGTCCAGCCGCCGCGGGGGCCTGCCGCCGCGGTCACGTCATGGAAGGAAGTGCTGCCGCTGCCGCTGGAGATCTTTTTCGGAGCTGTCAGCGGGCTGCCCAACCGGTCGAGGATACGATAGCCCAGAGCGCCGTCCGACCGTTCCCAGGCGACGAGATAATTACGCTTGGGGCTGTCGATCCTCCCGAATTTGAACGCGACCGTCGGCTTGGTGTGGGCCACGGAAGGATCGGCCGAAATGTTGGTCCCCGTCAGGCTGCCGAGGTTCGCTCCGTTCCAACTGACGTAAGCCACGAGGTAACGGGGGTCGGTTGCGCCGTAGAAACTGGGGCTGCCGCCGAAATCGAACGCCGCCGCCGGCCTCCCCTGGTTCGCCGTGTTGGTTTCCACGCTGACCAGGGGATCGACGACGACCGGATAGGAGGCTTTGGCAAGCCAGGCACCGTCGACTGTGAGGGTGACCCGGCCGTCCGCGATGGCGACCACGCCGGCCCGCTTCGCGCCCGCCGCGTCGATCGCCGTCACGGCGCCATAGCGCAGCCGCCAACGCCCTTCTCCGAGGGGAACCACGAGGCCGCCCGCGCCATCGGCGAAGGCGCGCCCGAGGCTCTCGTCGCTGTCGAGCGAGCCGGTGATGACGAGGTCTCCCACGCCTGACAGTCGCCGCTCGAGAACGAAGGCCTGCTCGACGCCGGTCTCGAGGACGTCATAACGCTCGACGAGGCCGGCTCGCCGCGCGTAGGAGATGCGCCCGCCGCTCACCGTCGTCGGCGGATCGCCCTCCCGGCCGCTCACCAGCAGGGTTGGGCCTTGCCGTGCTTCCAGCAGGTGGAAACGAACGGCCGGAGCCTGCTGGGAATGCTCGCCGTCCTGGCCGATGATCTCGAACGTGGCGCCGTCGAAATGAGCCGTGTGCCGCGAGGCCGATGCGACATAGCCTCCTCCGTCGGCAACCAGGGCCGGCCGCTCGACGGCGCAGAGCGAGTGCGACGCGAACAGTGCCGGGAGCGCCAGCGCGAGTAGACGGGCCGATAGGGTCCAGAGCCGCGAAAATCCAAGCTTTGTGTCCATAACATCTCCTTTCCAAGTGCGCGACCGCGGGATGCAGGTCGCGTCTGCCCGGTAAGGCGCAATCGGCAGGAGGAACGGCTAATCCGGTTCCGTGCTACAATCTGAGTTCCAGTGATTCCCAATTCGGACGGTGGGGTGACCCAGTGCCTGCTGGACTGGACCCGCGGCGATCGCGCGGCCCTGGATCGCTTGATGCCGCTGGTCTATGGAGAGCTGCGACAGCTTGCGGCGGGTCACCTCGCCCGCGAACGGCGAGACCATACGCTCCAGCCCACGGCGCTCGTGCACGAGGCCTTCTTGCGGCTCGTCGATCACCGTCGGATCCAGTGGCAGGGCCGCGCCCATTTCCTGGCGCTCGCCGCCACCCTGATGCGCCAACTGCTGATCGATCATGCCCGCAAGCACCGCGCGGAGAAGCGCGGAGGAGGAGGCGCCAGGGTGACCCTTCACGACGGCGACGCCATGCTCGAAGCGCGTCCGGTCGAGCTGATCGCGCTCGATGACGCGCTGTCGGCGCTCGCCGCCATCGATCCTCGCCAGGCCCGAGTCGTCGAGCTCCGGTTCTTCGGTGGGCTGACCGTCGAGGAGGCGGCCGAGGTGCTCGCGGTCTCCCCCGCCACCGTGAAACTGGACTGGTCCATGGCCCGGGCCTGGCTGGTGCGCGAGTTGCGCCGGGAGTGATGCGGATGGACGCAACGCGCTGGCAGCGGGTGCGGGCTCTGTTCGGTGCGGCGCTCGAACGTGCTCCCGAGGAGCTCTCCGTCTGGCTCGCGGCCGAGTGCGGCGAGGACTCAGCGCTGCGCGAGGAGGTACTTTCACTGCTCGCCGCGTATCGCGAAGGTGGTGATCTCCTGTCGGAACAGCCGCCGCCTCCGGCCTTGGATCCCCTGGTTGGGCAGCGCCTCGGTCCTTACGAGGTGCTGCAGCGCCTCGGCGACGGCGGGATGGGTGTCGTCTATCTCGCCGTCCGTGTCGACGGGCAGTTCAAGAAGCGGGTCGCGCTCAAAGTCCTCAAGCCCGGCATGGACTCCGAGGAGATCCTGCGCCGGTTCCGGACCGAAAGGCAGATCCTCGCCGCTCTCGAGCACCCCAACATCGCGCGCCTGCTCGACGGCGGCACCACGGACCGCAGATTGCCCTATTTCGTGATGGAGTACGTGGAGGGCAGTCCCATCACCGGGTATTGCGACGAGGAAAACCTTTCGATTCCCGAGCGGCTTCGCCTGTTCCGTACCATCTGCTCGGCGGTGCAGTTTGCTCACCAGAGCCTGGTCGTCCACCGGGATCTGAAGCCCGGCAACATCCTGGTGGGAACCGACGGCTCACCCAAGCTCCTCGATTTCGGAATCGCCAAGCTGCTCAACGCGGATCTGAATTCCCAGACGATGGCGTGGACGGCGATCGGCACCCAACCCTTCACTCCCGATTACGCGAGCCCGGAACAGGTCCGGGGCGGCCATATCACCACCGCCAGCGATGTCTATTCGTTAGGGGTGCTGCTCTACGAGTTGCTGACGGGACACCACCCCTACGGTGACCAGAGCTGCACGACCGCGGAGATGATGCACCGGATCACGGAGGTGGAGCCCGAACGGCCGAGCAACCGGGCGCAGCGCCTCGGAGGCCGCAGGCTCGCCCGCCAGCTCGCCGGCGACCTCGACACCATCGTCATGACGGCCCTCCGCAAGGAGCCGCACCACCGTTACTCCTCCGTCGAGCAGCTCTCGGAGGATGTCCGGCGCTTCCTGGAGGGGCTTCCTGTGCAGGCGCGGAAGGCGACCTTCACCTACCGCCTCCGCAAGCTCGCGCTCCGTCACCGCCTCGGCGCAGCGGTCGCGGCGACCGCCGTTCTCGCGGTGATGCTCTTTGGAGCCGGTTTGGCGGGCCTGGCCTTGCGGCTCGCGCGGGAACGCTCCCGAGCCGAGCAGGAACGCGCTCGGGCCGAGCAGGAATGGGCTCGGGCCGAGCAAGTGACCGGCTTCCTAACCGACCTATTTGAAGTGTCCGATCCGAGCCGCGCGACGGGCGAGACCGTCAGCGCCCGCTCGCTTCTCGACGCCGGTTCCCGCAAGATCGAAACCGCTGGTCGAGTCCGCCCTGGCGAGACGCCAGCATCTGCTCGGCACGGATCACCCCAAGGTCGCCCAGAGCTTCAACGACCTCGGGCTCCTCCATGAGGACAAGGGTGAATACGATCTGGCTGCAACCCAATACCGTCAGGCTCTCGACCTCCGACGTCGATCATTCGGACCCTCGCATCCCGAGGTGGCACAAAGCCTCAGCGATCTGGCCGGTGTGCTATGGGCCCAGGGAGATTACGACGCCGCGGAGAAGAGCTTTCGGGAGGTCCTTACGATGCGCCGGAAGCTCTTCGGCAGCCATCATCTAGAGGTGGCCAAGAGCCTGAACAATCTGGGAGTCATTCTGTGGTCCCGCGGCCGTTATGACGAGGCCGAGCAGCCTCTGCGCGAGGCGCTCGCGATCCGCCGCCAGCTTCTCGGGGAGGTCAACCTGGAGGTAGCCGACGTCCGTAGCAACCTGGCCCTCGTCGTCCAGGCGAGGGGGAGGTACACGGAGGCCGAGCGGCTGGAACGCGACGTGATCGGGGTGCAACGAAAGCTCCTCGACCCTGATCATCCGCGCCTTGCCGACAGCCTCAACAACCTGGGTTTCCTGCTCGAGGTCCTCGGCCGGTACAAGGAGGCGGCGCCCCTCCTCGATGAAGCGCTCGTCATCCGCCGGCGGCGGCTGGGAGAGTCGCATCCCAAGGTGGCGGAGAGCCTGCACAACCTGGGTTTCGCGGCGCAGGGAATGGGCGATCTGCGCGCGGCTGAGAGCTATCATCGCTCAGCGCTCGCCATCCGCCGCGGCGTGTTTGGAGAGAAACATCGGACCGTTGCAGACAGCCTCGGCCAGATCGCCGCGGTGCTTCAAAGCCAGGGCAGGCCGGAAGCCGCCGAGGCCCTGTGGCGCCAGGCTCTCGCGATACGCCAGGAGGTGCTCGGGCGGGATCATCCGGAGACGGCCGCGACGCTTAGTGATCTGGCTTCCCTGCTCACAGCTAGAAGGCGCCTCGCGGAAGCCGAGCCGCTGGCCCGTGAAGCGGTGAGACTCCTCGCCAGCCGTCAGCCTGGAGACGTCTTGGAAAACGCGACGGCACGGAGCGTCCTTGGCGGCTGCCTCGCCGCCGGTGGGCGCTTCGACGAGGCGGAGCCATTGCTCACAGCGAGCTATGCAAGCCTCCGCACCGCCTTGGGGGAAGAAGCACAACCCACCTG
>QHVW01000996.1 GCA_003223675.1 Acidobacteriota bacterium | reverse complement strand
TCGGCCTCCCGCAGGGCGAAGGGAAGCGGCGGCTCCTCGGCGATCTGCCGCAACATCTCGTCCCTGGCGAGCTTGAAATCGTGGGTGGGCGCGCCGGCGATCAACGAGTAGAGAAGAGCCGCGAGAGCGTACTGCTCCCCCGCGGACGAAGCGGCGGGCGCAGACTCGCCTGCCCGGACGGCCACCGCGTATTCGGGCTCGAAGTAGAAGGCCACGCCCCCGCGCCCGGGATCGCCCGGCAGGTCTTCCGCGAGCGACAAGCCGAAGTCGATCAGATGGATCTCCCCCGCCGGCCCCACCAGGACGTTGCGGGGATGGACGTCGGCATGGATCACCCCCCGCTCGTGCAGCCGGGTGTAGGCGGCGAGCACGGCCCGGCAGAGCGCCAGCAGGCGTACGGGACTTCCTTTGAAGCCCCGGCAAGGGGCGGCCGTAGGTAGCCCGGGATTTCAATCCCGGGCGGGAGAGGCCGCGAACGCAACCTTTCCAGAACCGCCGCCTCCCGCTCGAAGGCCTCCCGGTTCTTCCCCCTTGCGGCGGGGCGCTCGATCTTCAGGGCCGCCGCGCCGTGCTCGTTCTGTACGAGGTGCAGCTCGGTATCCTCCAGCACCTGTACGTGCTCCAGCACCTCGAAGCCCGCGATCCGGTCGCCGGGCTTGAGCGAGGGGGCGATTCCTCCCGCCTCGTCGGACCCCTCGGAGACCAGGAAGCCGGCGGCGAGGAGCCTTTCCAGCAGGGGATAGGCCTCGACCAGGGTGCTCTCGGGATCGAGGTCCCGCGCCTGGCTGTAGCGGATCACGGCGTCGACGATGGTGCGGGGGGTCTTGAGCTCAGCCAACAGCGACGCCGACGCGGCGTCCAGGAGGCGCGACGGGGTGCGCGCCCGCGGATGGGTGATGGCCCAATCCCCCTCATTGGGATCGAGCCGCCGGCGCACCTCCTCCGGCAGGTCGGCCACGGGGACGAGGATCACGTCCGGCGAGAGGAGGATGGGATCGGTGATCGCCACCGGTCAGCGTCTCCCGCTCCACTGGCTGGCGGCGGGGGTCCAGGAGGAGGGATCGATCCCCTCCAGGCAGAGGCGCTCCACGGCGTAGCGCCAGGGCTCGACCTCCTCGCCCGCGCCGCGGGCGGCGATCAGGGCCCGCGCCAGCCGGTGGGTGAGCCAGAGCCGCCAGCTCTCCCGGCCCCCCCAGGGGTCGCGCTCGGTCACCGGCGGGTCCATCCCCCAGGAGAGCAGCCCGTCGCCGGCGATCTCCGAGGTGAACGGCACCCCCTGCGCGGCCACCCCGGCGAGCCGCGATTCCACGGCCCGCGCGGCCCCCTCCAGCCGCTCGAAGGTGGGGAAGTAGGCGACGATCTTGTCCGGACGCAGCAGCCCGGCGGCGCCGGAGCCGATCTTGAATTGCCCGGCCCGGGCGGCGGCCAGCGCTTCGAGGATGGCCCCGAACCCCTCGGCCAGCGCCTCGGGCGCGGGGCTGACGTAGAGCTTCCAGGTCACCCCCCCGGGATCGGCGGCGGGCTCGGCCGCGCGGGAGCGCCAGCTCAGCCAAGCCTCGGACGGGGACGAGGGTCGCCACGTCCGGTCGAGGAGCTTCCGGTGGGCGCCGCCGGGGCCGATCCCGAGATGGGCCTGCACGGCCTCGGGGCCCGGGAGGAGCTGCCGCCAGCGGGGGGTGAGCGGCCGGCGGTTGTAGCCGTAGAGACGGAAGGAGAGGCGGAGGGGATCGTCGATCGCCAGCGCCTGGCCGTACCGCAGGGCCGCGAGGGACAGCTCGGCGAGGCGCCCCCCTTTCGGGAGCATCCCCTTGACCTGAAGAGCGGCGGGGCCCCAGACGAAGGCTCCATCCTTCTCGACCTCCAGGACGCCGTCGGCGATCAGCCGCGCGACCGTGCGGCCGGTGGCCTCGCCGAGGGTCGTCCGCACGTAGGACGGCAGGGGCCCGGGCTCGCGCAGCGTGAGGAAGAGCAGGGCCGTGTCGCGATCGACCGCCTTGACGCCCAGCGCCGAGCTCGCTCCTTCCGTGGACCGCGGGCGCAGGATGCCGTAGAAATCCGGATCGTGCGGCAGGCGGTCGAGGGCGCGGCGCTCCTCGGGCGCCAGGCGGTCCCACAGCACCAGCTCGTAGGCCGGATTGGCGCGCAGCTCGCGCCCGAGGAGGTCCCGCATGGCGGATCGGCGGCCCTAAAGCGCGGCCGCTTGTCCCTGGGCCATGCGATCGCGGAGCTGGGCCTGGAGGAGGACCAGCGCCTCCCGGTCCAGCTCCCCGGCCCGCTTGGGCTTGGGCCCGGGCGCCGAGCCACCCCCGCAGCCGGGGCCGCCGGGACCCTGGGGGCCCGGCTTCTTCGTATTGTCCGGACACTTGCCGCCTTTAGTCAGCGTGTCCTCTGGGCATCCGGCCCAGAGCCCGGCGCCCAAATCGGGGGAGACATCGGGAAAGATCTTGTTCGTCAGCTCCTCAGCCTTGAAAGCCACCTCTCACCTCCTGGAAAGACCGGGAGACGACCAGGGTCCGGCCGTCGGGCGAGACGCAGTGGGAGACGAACGAGGAGTTGGGGGGCAGCTTGAAGATCTCGCGCAGGCTTCGGGTGGCCACGTCGATGGCGAGCAGCCGCCCCTCCTCCCGGGCGAGGAGGGTCTTCCCGCCGGGCATCCAGATCGGGACCTCGCCGCGGTCCGTCAGCCGCGTATAGCTCCTGGAGGCGGGAGAGTAGAGGATGACCCCGGGCACGGAGCGCGCGTCCCGCGTATCGGCGACGCCCGCCACCCACTTCCCGTCGGGGGACCAGGAGACGGCGTCGAAGAGCTCCCCGGGCTCACCCATCGGGGGGAACGGCACGGGATGCCGCTGCTCCAGCGGCAGCGCGAGGTCGACGAGCGCGCCTCCCCGTCCGGGGATGATGAGGGCGAGCCACCGACCGTCCGGCGAGGCGGCGGGATAGCTCACCGTGCCGTCGCTCGCCCGGGTGACCGGCTCCAGGCCGCTGCCGTCCGCCTGGATGCGCCAGATTCCGTAGGTGCCGCCGCGGTCCGACTGGAAGAGGAGATGCGAGCCGTCCGGCGACCAGCGGGGGTAGCGGTCCCGGAAGGCGTCGTTGGTGAGCTGGCGCAGACCGCTGCCGTCCAGACGGACGACGAACAGATCTTCCTGGGGATGGAGGTGTGGAAGGCGATCCACCGCCCATCCGGCGAGACGCCGCAGGAGCGGATGCCGCGCGACCCTTGCGTCACCGGGTCCAGCCGTCCCACGGTGAGCTTTCCAGGATCGAGAGAGGCGCGCTCGAGGTTCGCCCGGTTCTCGCTGGTGGCGTACAGGACGTGCTTGCCGTCCCTGGAGAGGCTCGGCAGACCGTTCCATTCCGACGGGGCCGTGATCGCCTCCGGGGCTCCGGTCTTCTGCCCCGAAGCCTCGTCGACCGGCACCCGCCAGAGATTCATGCTGCCGCCGCGATTGCTGGCGAAGTAGAGGTACTGCCCGTCCGGCGACCAGACCGGGCTCCAATTCAGGAAGTTGTCCCGGAGCACGAGGACCGGCTTCCCCCCGCCGGCCGGGACCGTCCAGAGGGCTCGCGCGCTGCCGGTGTCGATCCCCCAATACGCGATGCTCTGGCCATGGGGAGACCAGCTCGGCTGCACGGCGTCCCCCTCCGTCAGCCGGCGCTTGCCTCCCGAGGCGACGTCCACCCGCCAGATCTCGCTCTTCG
>QHVW01000995.1 GCA_003223675.1 Acidobacteriota bacterium | reverse complement strand
GCCCCAGCAGGGCCAGGACGGCGGTGATCGAGACCACGGCGAGCGCCCGGTGCTTGCGCAGCCGCTTGCCGGTGCGGTAGAGCCAGCCCGCCGGACGGGCGCGGATCGGCTCGCCGTCGAGGAAACGGTCGAGGTCCTCGGCCAGCTCGCGCGCCGACTCGTAGCGCCGGGCGGGGTCCTTCTCCAGGCATTTGGCGACGATGGTCTCCAGGTCTTCCGGGATCGCGGGCGCGACCTGGCGCAGCGGCCTGGGGTCTTCCTGGACCAGCCGCACCAGCACCCGGGCGAGATTGCTACCGGTGAACGGGGGCTCTCCCGCCAGCAGCTCATAGAGCACCACGCCGAGGCTGTAGACGTCGGTCCGGCGGTCGAGCGGCCGCCCCTGCGCGGCCTCGGGGGAGATGTAGGCCGGCGTGCCGCTGATCATGCCGGTGCGGGAGAGGGAGATCTCGTCCTGGACCATGGCGAGGCCGAAATCGACCACGTAGGGGTGGACCTCGCCCGTCTCCTCGCGCGCCAGCAGGATGTTGCCCGGCTTGAGGTCGCGGTGGATGAGGCCGCTGCGGTGGGCGGCGTGGATGCCGCGGGCCACGTCGCGCACCAGACGGACCTTGTCGTCGAGCGTCAGCTCCTCGCACAGCTCGCCGAGGCTCCGGCCGTCGACGTACTGCATGGCGATGTACGGCCGCCCTTCGGCCTCGCCCACCTCGTGGACCTGGCAGACGTTAGGGTGGGAGATCCGCGCCTGGGCGCGCGCCTCGCGCAGGAAACGATCGGCGTGCGTGCCGTCGTTGCGATGGAGGAACTTGAGGGCCACCCAGCGGTCCAGGGTGGGATCGAACGCCTTGTAGACCGTTCCCATGCCGCCCGAGCCCAGCAGGCGCTCGACGCGGTAGCGCGGCCAGTCCGCCAGGAAGCGGAGCTCGGGAGGGAACGGCGACGGCGGGGGAGGACCGGGGAGCGATGGAGACGGCCGGAAGGGGATACCTCCATGGTCGGGGGTGGCGTCCTCCCGGGCCCCCTGAAGCTCGGCGGTCAGGCGCTCGACGTCCTGATCCGTGAGCATCCCCGCCTCCAGGAGCGCCCGCACCCAGCGGCCGCGAGACACGTCGCCGTTCCCGCCGTCGGCCGGCAGGTGCTCGGCGACCGCGTCGAGATCCTCCCAGCGGAGGAGCCCCTTGGCGATCGCCAACCTCAGGAGACTGCTCTCCACGGGAGGGCTCATGGCTTGAGAACCGTTGTCGGTGGAGAAACAGTGTACCATTACCCGCCCACCAGCCCCGGTCCGGGCATCTGGAGCGACGGGCCCCCAGGGGCTCGCCGGATCGGGGCGGCGCTCTGAATGCCGATACGGCGGGCTGAGTCTCGATGAGACGGTCTGGATAAGCTTACGGCGGTCTGTCCTAAGCTTATCCAGGCCGTCGTAACCTTATCTGGCGCTGGATAGGCTTACGGCGGTCTGGATAACGGTACAACGCGCTGGATAAGCTTACGACGCTCCAGATAACGCTAGGACGGCCTGGATAAGCTTACGGCGGTCCGTCGTAAGCTTATCCAAGCCGTCGTAACCTTATCTGGCGCTGGATAAGCTTAGGACGGCCCGGATAAGCTTAGGACGCTCCGGATAGCGTTACGACGGTCTGGATAAGCTTAGGACGGACCGCCGTAAGCCCAGCCGTCCGAGCCGATCAGGCCCGAATAGTCCTCCCCCAGCACCGCCGAGGCCTCCGCAAAGCCCCGGCCCCGCGCGATCCGATAGACCGTTTGTCCCGCCGTCACGAAGGCCCACAACCACCAGGATCGACCCCCAACACGCCAGCCGGTCTCATCCGGATAGACCACCGACGACCCGCGCACGTTCTCCACCAACGTCTCATAACTGGGCTCGGCGGCCTTCGCCAAGCGTCCCATCGCGCGGCACAGCGTCGAGCGCGCCACCTCCAAACCCATCATCTCCTTCAGCAGAACCGCGATCTTGCCGTACGACAGACCCCCGGTTTTGTTCAGGTAGGCCGCCCAACTGATGACTCCAGGCCCCAACTGCACACCGCCCACTCCCAACGCGGAGGAGATCTGACGAGGGTGCCGGCCCTGGGCGCGACGGCCGCAACTCTGACACCGGCCATACTGGATCACGAATTCCGAGATCACCGGACGGATCGCAGGCAAATCAATCTGGTACTGGCTCTCTTTACCTGCCAAGACAACCTGGCCGTGACAGGACGCGCAGAACAACGGGCATTGGACATCTACCGTCTCGTCCACACGGCGACTTTCCTGAAGAAGCTCTTTGTAAGTTGGCATGTCTCAAAGGAATTTACCCCTTCTCGCCCAACCCGTCAAGAGGGACTAAGTTCCCTCATCAAGGGACAAGGACCCGAGATGGTAAACAGATACGATATAACAACCTACTGCCCCGGATAGTCCTTCCTCGAGCTCAGTCTCAACGCGAGACCAGAAGTCAGTCATTGACTGCTTATCTACTGCGACGAGACCACTGCGTTGTCGCGGGATTTCTAGTAGAAAGATGTCTAACGGCAGCGGCGCTACAGGAATGGTTAGACGTAATTTACAGTTTAATAGGTTTCCTTGCCAAGAGGCTTCAATGGATCTGAATCGGAATACTCATGTAGCGTGAAAGGCCGTGGTCCGGCGGCACGCTTCCGAGCGCCGTCAATGACTTCTTGTGCGGCCGATCTTACTACTGGCTGTGACTCAGCCTCGGAAACTGCCGAGGCAAGTTTCTCGGCCAACTTGGGGTCAAATGCACTGAGGATCTTCAGGCCAATTACCCGCTGGCTTGTTTCTGTACTCGTAATTTTCTGAGAAAAAATTTCAAGGATTTTGACCTGCCGATCAGCATCGGCGGTTTCTTGTGCACTTTTATGTTGAGCAATGGCGGCAGCGCTAGAGCTTGCCTCCTGCTGCTTCGTAATGAGGTATGTGCCAGAGATTCCGACAACAGCCACAACGACCGGCATCAAGACTATCCTACCAACCCCTTCGCCTCGTCGAAAGGTTTGCCCCAAGGGCTTGGGCGTTTCCCCGCCCCTGGCCACCGTTGACCCGAGCCGGCGAGGTGTAATACGGTATGACAATGAGCCGAGCAGAGAAGACTCCCGCCGTGCTCACCATCCGCATGGACGCCAACCTCACCCGCTCGCTCGCGCGTGAGGCCCGGCGGCGGCGCAAGACCAAGAGCGAAGTGGCTCGCGAGATCCTCGCCGCCGGTCTGGGGATGGAGCAGGTAGATCTCGTCGCCCAAGAAGCTCGGCGTCAGTCGCTTCTGGTCGGCCGGCGCCGCTCGGAGAGAGAAGCTCTCGAATTCATCGAGCAGGCCGCGGACACGCTTCGATCTCAATAGCGTGAGGCGGCGCCCCGTCTACCGCGCCCGCAACAGAAACTCCCCCGCCAGCAGCTTATACGCCTCAGCCCCCGTGGCGTGGCGGTCGTATTGGAAGATGGTCTGGCCGGCGGCGGGGGCTTCGGCGAGGCGGGTGTTGATGCGGATCTCGATG
>QHVW01000994.1 GCA_003223675.1 Acidobacteriota bacterium | reverse complement strand
GCGGCGGTCCTGAGCGCTCCTCTGCGGGAGTACCGCTTCCTGCACTTCGCCACGCACGGCTCGTTCGGCGCCACCGAGCCGGGCGGCGGCCGGCTGGCGCTCGCCCAGGTCGATCCGCAAGGCCGGCCGGAGCCGAACGGCTTCCTCTACCTCGCCGACATCTACGAGCTGAGCCTGCGGTCCGACCTCGTAGTGCTGAGCGCCTGCGAGTCGGCCCTGGGGAAGGAGGTGCGCGGCGAGGGGATGATGGGAATGACCCGAGGCTTCTTCTACGCCGGTGCCGAGCGCGTGCTGGTGAGCCTGTGGAACGTCAGCGACGGCCAGGCGACCGTCGAGCTGATGCGGCACTTCTATCGCGGAATCCTGACGGAGGGGCTCTCGCCCGCCGCGGCGTTGCAGAAGGCCCGAAACCTCCCGAGATTTGTTCCTGGCCTCTGCAGGTCTGGAGCAGACCTGCAGAGGTTTGTTCCAGACCTTGCCGGATCTGTCGAAACCTCGGCGGGCCTGCTCCAGGCCTGGCCAGGTCTGCTCGAAACCTCCCGAGGTTTGTTCCTGGCCTCTGCAGGTCTGGAGCAGACCTGCAGAGGTTTGTTCCAGACCTTGCCAGGTCTGTCGAAACCTCGGCGGGCCTGCTCCAGACCTGGCCAGGTTTCCTCCAGACCTGGCCAGGTCTCTTCGAGAGCTGGATTCTTACTCAGGGAGAGAGTATTCGGTGTAGGGCGGCCTGCTGTCCGATCCAGCCGGGTCGTTGGTCGTGCCGGTCCCCGAGGACGCCGTCTCGATCGGCGAATTCGGGTCCATCACCGGAGGCTGGACGGAGCCGGCGGTCTTGGGATCGGGAAGCGGAGACACTTGCGGTTGGTTGGAATTGTTGCTGAGCATTTTGCTCTCCTTTCTGGGTTGAATACCTCGACAACCTGATAGATCTGCGATCGTCGGGGACGGTTTAGTTGGTCTGCCCTCCACTTTCGACGGCGAAGAGACGGCCGTCGGTGGCCCGCAGATAGAGCGCCGGCGTGCCCCACTCCGGGTTGCGCTCGGCGGCGAGGGCGCGGCGCACCTCGCCCACGCAGGCGTCGACCGGCAGCCCGGACGCGAGCCCCCGGTAGAATTTCTCGGCGAAGCCGCAGGCCGTCTCGTCCATGACCTCCGACTGCATGGCGATCACCGCCGGCACGCCGTGCTGGACGAGCGCCTGGGCGGTGCCGGCGAAGGTGTCCTCCCGGGAGGCGCGGGCGCCGTTGCAGGCGTTGAGCACGGCCAAGCGCAGCGACGGGTGGTCCTGGAGGAGATAGGCGAGGCTCGGGCCCCCCACGGGGAGGCCGTTGCCGTTCCCGTCCTCGAAAACCAGCACGCCTTCGCCGCGCAGCTCGCTGAAGCCGCCGTGGCCCACGAAGTGGAGGACGTGCACCGGCGGGCCGCCGCGCAGCCGCGCCTCCAGGGCTTCGAAGGTGGGGCGCTCCAGCCGTTCGATCTCGATCAGATCGCCGCTCCGGAGCGGCTCCAGGGCCGTGCCGAGCCGCCGCCACTCCTCGTCCGCCTCGGCGAGCTCCCGATAGCCCCGCGGGGTCGAGATCACGGCGAGCACCCGCAGCGGCGGCTCGTCCAGCAAGGTGTTGAGGCCCTCGCTCAGCTCCAGATAGCGCACCACCGGAGTGCGGGCGGAGAGCGCCAGGAAGCCCTGCCCTTCGGCGTCGTACAGGTACTCCCAGGGCAGGTCCGCCAGTTGGGGGACGTCGTTGAGGCGCAGGCGGATGCGCAGGCCGGGCCCGCTCCGGGCCTTGGCGAGACAGCCTTGGAAAGCTTTCAACAGCTCGCCGTGGAAGACGGTGCGGAACAGCTCGTCCCCGGCCTGCTCCAGGCTGTCGGCCGCCGCGCCGCCGGCCGCCGGGCCGCCCCGGAGGGAGCCGCTGCCGGCGAGGCGGAGAGCGCCATTCGCGAGGCCCGGGGGGAGGGCGAAGGTCCCCGTACCCTCGAAGCCCGCACCGCTCCAGGCCTTGGCGCGATAGGTGCCTTCGGATTTCTGATCGATCCAGACGTCGAAATCGAGATATCCCGGCGGCGGCTGCGGAGCCCCTGGAGACTGCCATTTCGCCGGGATCATCAACAGGCCCATCACCATCCCGGCGCTCCCCAGGGTGAGGAGATAGGAGAGCGCCAGACCCAGCTCGACGGCCCAGACGCCCTTCCAGCAGGTGTGGATGTCGATGTCGTTGCCCATCATCTGTTGGATACAGGTGACGTCGTCGACGGAGCAATCGCATTTTTCCGACCGCGACCAGCCGGCCAGATACGTGATGGTCTGGGGGGGCTGACCGACGCTCACCGGTCTCGAACCCCAGGTACAGCCCGAGCAGCACGACCGCACCGAGCGCCAGCACGGCGAGGGTGGCCTTCAGGCGCCGGCTGCGGACGACATCCCGAGCCATGTCGGCCAGGCTGGCGAAGTGCGTCGGGGCGCCCAGGGCAGCCAGGCCGCCGGCGAGCATGGACAGCGGGATGAAGAGGCGCCGCAGGGTCTGGAGCTCGTGGCCGAGCAAGCTGCCGGCGAGCTGCGCCAGGACCAATCCCAGGCCCGCTCCGGTCAGGCAGATCAAGGCGTACCGGCGGCGCCTCCCCGGCTCAGCGGCAGTCTTTTTCGTCGGCGACGGCATGGCAGTAGCCTTCTTT
>QHVW01000954.1 GCA_003223675.1 Acidobacteriota bacterium | reverse complement strand
CCCGTCCGGGCATCAATGCCATACCATTACACACATCTTTGACCCTACCTTCCCACCCGATCCGCCTCCACCTCGATGCTCACCCGCACCTCGTCGCCCAGCACAGGGCCGGAGTCGAGGATGTTGTTCCAGTTGAGCCCGAACTCCTTGCGGTTGACCGTGAAGGCGGCCGCGAAGCCCGCCTTCTCGCCGCCGGGGACGCTCACCGTCCCCAGGATCTGCACGGGGAAGGTGATCTCCCGGGTGACGCCGTGCATCGTGAGGCTGCCCGTGACCTCCAGGGTGTCCGCGTCCTTGGCGACCACCCGGGTGCTGGTGAAGGTCAGGGTCGGATATTTCGCGACCTCGAAGAAGCTCTTGGACCGCAGATCCTCGTCCCGATCGTTGCTGGCGGTGTCGATCGAGGCCGCCTTGACCGTGAATTCGACGCTGCTCGCCGCGGGATTCTGCTTGTCGTAGCGGATGACGCCAGCGAAATCCCGGAAGCGGCCCGAGACGTTGGAGACGAAATGGCGGATCTTGAAGTTGATGCCGCTATGGTCGGCGTCCACCCTGTAGACGACGGGATCGGCCGCCGCCGTCGCGGGCAGCAGGAGGGCCAGGGCCAGCAGGGAGGTGAGCCGGTTCATGGTTCGCCATGCGAGTATAACCGAGCCCCAGCCCTGCCCCTCTCCCGCCGGCACCTTCTTCGGCATCACGTTGCTGAAGCCCGGGGCACCAGGCCGGACACGTCGGCCAGGAGCTTGAGCATCTCGAGGCGGAGGTCGAGGGGTCCGGGGATGACGTCGAGGATCATCAGCTCGTCGGCTTCCAGGCTGCGGGAGATGCCCTCGAGGATCTCGACGCTGCGCTCCGGGGTGCCGGCGAAGTAAGGTGTGGGCGCTTCCGCCGGGGCGTACGTCTGGACGAGCTGTTTCCGCAAGGTCTCGACATCCTTCTCCGTGGCAGCGCAGAGCCCGCTCGCGACGACCAGGACGGCCGGCTGCTCGAACTCGGGGCTCGGCTTGAACGAGCGCCGGTACTCATCGAGGACGGGCCGGGCGTCCGTGCCCGGCTGCGCGCGGTGCGCTTGGTGCAAGGAGAAGCAGAAGCCCGTACCGTGGCGGCCAGCCCAACGGGCGCTCTCCACGCTCTGCCCCAGCACCCACAAGGGAGGCCCTGCCTTGAGGTAGAGCTCGCGGCCGAAGAGCGGATGCCCCTCGGGCAAGCGGCCAGTGAGATAGCCGTGCAGGTCGGCCAGCTTATCGAGATAGTCCCGCAGCGACTCGCGCGGCCGTCCGTCGAGCAGGGCGCCGTAGGTCTTGTCGTCGAGCGACAGGCCGCGCGTCACCCCGAGGTCGAAGCAGCCCGGGAGCAGCGTTTCGATGAGCCGGGCATCCTCGGCGATGCGGAAGGGGCTGTGATAGTTGAGACAGACCCCTCCCGTGCCGAGGCGGAGCCCATGAGTGTGGAGAGCCAGGAGCGGCGCCAGCAGTAGCGGATTAGCGCATTGTGTGGCCGTATGGTGCTCGCCGATCCAGTAACGGGAGTATCCCAGCGCGTCCGCCCGCAACGAGATCACCACGGAGCTGCCGGGATCACCAAAGTCGAGGACGGAGAGGCGCATAACGTCGAGCGCATGGTACTCCGCCGTCACGCGATGTCAACGCGGCCCGCTGCTCCCCGCCTCGGCAGTATCCGGAAGATTCTGATATCGTAGGAAAGGGAATGCCCCCGAGCCTTTTTGAAAGGACATTCAACAGTGAAGAGGAAGCTAAAGCCGTTTGTAATGAAGGAGACCCTTGTTAATCTTACTCGTGACCTGGAGCCTCAGATCCAAGGTCGTCAGCTTCAAGTCGCTGGCGGCGATGATTTGTGCGGCACGATCACCGACTGGCACCTTCAACCGAAGAATCTCTCGTTGGCCCCAAGCTGCATCGCTTGCTAGCGGGCTCTGGGGGGCGATTCTCCAAACCAAGGTCGCCGGAGATGTAGCCAATTGCGACGAGCTCCGGCCCTAGGGGAAGAGACACCGAATCCCCGATAGTGAAGAAGGAACGTCGTTCCAGGTGGACGTGCTGCTGTGGCGAGCGACCGCAGAACCGCCTACCTCGCCAACAGCAGCACGCCCCGCCCTGGCGGGGCTTCGAACCCGCACCACCCAGCTCCAGGCCTACACGTTCCGCGTCGCGATCGCCGGCTGCACCCGCGCCCCGCGCAGGGCGGGGCCGAGGGCGGCGCCGAGGCCGATCGTCCAGAGGGCCAGGGCGCCGGCGGCCACCGTGGCCGCGCTCAGCCTGGCTCCTGCCACCCAGGTGACGATGCCGAAGTTGAGGCCGTAGGCGAGCAGCACCCCGAGGACGACGCCGAAGCTGGTCACCATCCAGTTCTCCAGCAGGAAGTGGCGGACGATCGCCAGGCGGTCGGCTCCCAGGGCGCGCCGGGTGCCGATCTGCCGCTGCCGCTCGGCCACCGAGAAGGAGGTCAGGCCCACGATCCCCAGCGCCGTCACCAGCACCAGCAGGGCCATCACGGCGTTGAGCGAGCCCACCAGCAGCCGGTCGCGGCCGTGATACTCGTCGCGGTTCTCGACCGTGGTCCGCAGCTTGATGAAGCGCCCCTTCTCCACGCCCAGCAGGGCCTTCTCCAACTGGGGCATCAGCGGCGCGGGGTTGCCCTGCGTGCGGACGAGATAGCGGGAGCCGTAGTCGAAGCTCGCCGAGCGGGCCGGCAGAAGCATGATCTTCTCGGAGGTCTCCCCGAACGGGTTGTAGAAGTGGTCGACGATCCCCACGATGGTGAAGCGCTGGGACTCGTCGGCGTCGGCGATCGGCTTGCCCACGGCGCCGCCGCCCGGATAGAGATGGTCGGCGAGCGCGCGGCTCACCACCACGGGCTGGACCTCGCTCAAGGGGGCGTCGCCGCCCTGGTCGTACTCCGCCTGGGTGAACCCCCGCCCCTGGACGATGGGCAGCCCGAGGGTGTCGAAGAGGCCCGGGTCCGCCTCGGCGCTCTGGGTGCGGGCCGGCTCGTTACGGGTGCCGGGCAAGCGCACGGCGGTGATGCTGCCGCTCCTCTCCCAGGGCCGCAGAGAAGTATGGGAGACCGCGCGGACGCCGGCGACGGCCCGCAGGGTCCGCCGGTCCTGCTCCACGAGCTGGTCGAGGATCTTGGGGTCCCGCAGGCGGTCGTCGAACGGGGTGGCCTGGATGGCGATCAGATGCTCGTCGTCGAAGCCCGACGGCTTGGCGAGCTGGGCCCGGGTGTCCAGGATCAGGCTCAGGCAGTTGGCCACGATGGCGAGCGTCAACGCCACCTCGGCCACGATGAGGATCACCCGCGCGCGGCTGCGCAGGAGGGAGCGGAAAATGGGTCCGAATTCCATGGCGTTTTCTCCGACCAGGGCCTACTGGCTCTTCAGGTGACGGGCGGGCGGGATGGCGCAGATCCGCCACGCGGGATAGAGGCCGGCGATGGCCCCGGCGAGCAGCGACAGGATGACGGCGGCGAGGACCATGGGGACGTCGAGCTGGAAGAACGCCACCCCCGCGGGCCCGTCGCCGTAGACGCGGTTGAGCACCGCGAGGCCGGCGAGCGAAAGCAGGACGCCGAGGGCTCCCCCGGCCAGCCCCATCAGCTCGCACTCCACGAGGTGCTGCACGAAGATGGTCCACCGGCTGGCCCCCAGGGCCCGGCGCACGCCCACGGTGGAGGCGCGGGCCAGGAACTTGCCCAGGAAGAGGCCGATCAGGTTGAGCGCCGCCACCACCAGGAAGAGCAGCGAGATGGCGGCCAGGGCCTTGGTCTGCGGCGGCACCACCTTCAGCTCCGCCATCAGGTCGAGGATGGAGGTCAACCGGTTGTTGAGCGGATGCGGGAAGCGGCCGTGCTTCTTCTGCTCGGTGACGTAGGCGTCGAGGAAGCTCTTGTAGGCTTTCACGGATTCAGGATTCGGCAGCTCCGCCCAAAAGCCCAGGAAGAGGATCTCGTTCACCATGAGCCGCGAGGCGTAGGGGAGCTTGTCCTCGCCGGGCGCCGGGGTCCGCCAATTCATCTGCCCCTCATTGGGCTGGAGCGCCATGGGACCGGTGAGCGCGAGAGGCAGGAAGATGGATTCCGGTGCCTGCAGGGGGCTACCGAACAACCCGAACGCCCGCACCCGCGGACGCCAGGGCGCGAGCACCCCCACGATCCGTAGCTCGGCCTTCTCCACCCGGATGGTGCGGCCGACGCTGTCGGCGCCGCCGAACAGGCGGTCGTTGAGCGCCGAGTCAATCACCGCGACCGTCTCCGGCTTGGCGTCGGCCTCCCGGCTCCACGGCCCGCCATAACGGAACGGCACGGCGAACATGGGGAAGAAGTCCGCCGTGGCGAGCCGCAGGCTCTGGCGCAGGGGGCGCGCGCCGTCCGCCGGGAAGACCGTCCCCCGGGAGGCGAAGGTGGCCGTGCTGTGGACCGGAATCCGGCTCTTCAGCAGCTCCTGGGCATCGCGCCAGGTGACGATCGGCGGCGGCGTCTGGAGGAAGGGGTCGTCCGCCGCCCCCCAGGAATTCATCCGCACGTAGTAGAGGGACTCGCTCTTGCCCGGCACGGGGTCCCGCGCCAGCACGTGGTAGGCGGTGATGAAGGTCGTCGAGACCCCGACGCCCAAGGCGATGCCGAGCAGGATCAGCGCCGAGAGCACCGGATAGCGCCGGACGCTCTTCCAGGCGAGGCGAAGGTTGTAGGTCAGCATGATGTTTCTCCCCTTCTCCTTGGCTACCCCGCCACCTGGCGCGAGGAGATTTCCCGTTCCACCCGGTTGAGGGGGAACGGCGTGATCCGCTCGAAGTCGACCAGCCGGCCGTCGGCGATGTGGAGCTGCCGGTGGGCGCGGGCCGCGTGCTCCGGGTTGTGGGTGACCATGATGATGGTCGTCCGGGCCTCGTTGACCTGCTCCAGGATCTCCATGATCTCGCGCGCCATGGCCGAGTCGAGGTTGCCCGTGGGCTCGTCGGCCAGGATCAGCTTGGGATCGCCGGCCAGCACGCGTGCGATGGCCACCCGTTGCTGCTGGCCGCCCGAGAGCTGCGACGGCAGATGGCGCAGGCGCGAGGAGAGCCCCACCATGGCGATGGCCTTCTCGATGCGCGCCTTGCGCTCCTTCGCGGGCAGCCGGCGGTAGCGCAGGGGGACGTCCACGTTGTCGAACACGTCGAGGTCCGGCAGCAGGTTGAACCCCTGGAAGATGAAGCCGATCTTCTCGTTGCGCACGCGCGACATCTCGCGGTCCGAGAGGCGGGAGACGTCCATCCCGTCCAGCCAGTACTTCCCCTGCTCGAAGGCGTCGAGCAGGCCCGAGACGTTGAGGAAGGTCGTCTTGCCCGAGCCCGAGGGACCGGTGATGGTGACGAATTCCCCCTCGTCCACCGTCAGCGAGAAATCGCGCAGCGCCCGGGTCTCGACCAGCCCCGTGCGGTAGATCTTGGATACGTTGTCCAGCTTCAGCATCGGCATGAGAATCTCCCTTTAGCGCCGCACGAGGACGGTCCTGGCGCCGTTGAATTGCTCGGTGTCGGAGAGGAGGACGCGGTCCCCCTCCTTCAGCCCGTCGACGATCTCCACCTCGGAGACGCTGGTGGCGCCCACGCGGATGGGCCGCAGGGTGGCGAGGCCATCGGCGAGCACGTAGGCCTGCCGGCCGCCCCCAGCTTCGAGGAACGGGCCGCGAGCCACCTTGAGGACGTTGGGACGGGTCTCGAAGATCAGCCTAAGCGAGACCCGCTGGCTCTGGCGCAGACCCTCGGGCGGCGCGCCCTGGAATCGCACGGTCCCTTCGACCTGGCCCGCCCGCACCTCGGGGGAGACGGCGGTGACAGCGCCGGGGACCTCGCGGCCGCCGTAGGAGATCGCGGCGGGCGTGCCGATCGCGGCCTCGGCCGCGTAGGACTCGGGGATCTCGACCTGGATCTCGTACTTGGAGAGATCGACGATGGTGAGCAGCGGTGCGTTCTGGGCCACGGCGTCGCGGTCCTGGGCGTCGACGGTGGCCACGAGGCCGTCGAAGGGGGCGCGGATGGTCAGCTCCCCCACCCGCCGTTCGAGCTCGGCCACGACCAGGCGCTGGCGCTCGACCTGGCGGCGGCGGTCCTGCACCTCGAAGTCGCGCGACTCGCGGCCGAGGCTCCCCCCTTTGTCCGCCTGCTCCAGTTGCACCTCGGCCACCCGCACGGCGTCGCGGGCGCGCTCGTAGTCGACCTCGTTGAGGAGCCCCTCCTTGCGGAGCTTCTCGGCCCGCTCCAGGTCGCGGTGCGCGGCTTCCAGGCTGACGCGGCGGAGCTTGACCGTCTGCTCGTCCCCCTGGTTCTGCTGGCGGGCGGAGAGCTCGCCGCGGGCGAGGTCGGACTCTATCGACTGCAGCCGGGCCTGCTCCTGGGCGAGCTGCGACTTGAGGTCGGGGCTCTGGACGGTGGCGAGGATCTGCCCCTTGCGGACCGCCTCGCCGGCCTTCACCGCCAGCGCGACGATCCCCTGGGCCGGGCTGTATAGCCGGGGGTGGTTGGCGGCCACGACGCTCCCCTGCACGGAGACGTCGCGCTGGAGGTCGCCGCGCA
>QHVW01000953.1 GCA_003223675.1 Acidobacteriota bacterium | reverse complement strand
ATCCGCGCCTCGGCCTGCTCGCGGCCGTCGCCGTAGAGCTCCCCCTCTCCGGCGGAGTAGAAGCGGCCGACCAGCGCGGAGAAGAGGCTACGCGGTGGCGTCTCCGCGTGGTGGGTGAGCTCATGCAGGCAGATCTCATGGCCCGCCGCTTCGAGCGAGCGCAGCCAGCGCAGGAAGAATGGACGCTCCAGGATCGTCTCCATGCCGTGCCAGCGCGGTACCAGGAGGAGCGAGGTCCGCGGCACGCCGAGGTCCGCGAGCTGCAGCAGGAATTCCTGGCAGGGACGCTGGGTGTGCGGCGCGAGACCATGAAAGGAGACCACCAGCCAGCGCTCGCCGGACGGCGTGGGCGGGAAGGACCCCAGGGGACTGTGAATCGCCATGAACAGCTCCTTACAGCGCGGCAATGCTTGAGCATGCGCCGGGGGGCCGCCGTTCCCGTCAGCCGGCCGTCACAGGTCGCCGCGCGAGCTCCGAATCGGTCGAGAGCGTCTTGACAGATTGTACGGTGGCGGCCTTCCCGGCGTTGGGGGCCGCCGGGTGGCGGCGGGGTGACAGGGAGGAGGAGCGGTCCGGAGCTACCGGTCGCCCGGCTCCAGACGCAGGCTCACGGTAGGATTCGGTTGACCGGCCGGCGCGCAGAGCCGCACCAGGCCACGGCGGGCGTCGAGCCCCGCAATGCCGCTGGCGATATGGTAGCCGGGCACCTGAAAACGGATCTCCAGATCCTCCTCGACCGGCACCCCCTGAAACCGGAAACGGCCGTCGGAGCCCACGACGGCCTGTTGGGTGTCCCAGGTCCCTTCGCGGCCGAGAGTGATCCGCGTCCCGGGCGGCATGGGTTTGCCGTCGGCGAGCGTCACCTGGCCGTTGAGCACGGCCGCAGGGCGGAGGGCCAGCGCGATGCCGTCCGTCGCCATGCCGTCCGGCCCGGCCATCAGGAACTGGTGGGTGGTGCCGAGCCCGGTCTCCCGCAGGCTGTCCATCCGCACGGATACCGAAACCTCGCGGTCCGCGGGGACGTTGGGAAGGGCGAACCGGCCGTCCGGTCCGGTGGCGATCTCCTGCCAGCGGGTGAACGTCGCGGACCGGTCTTGGGTGGGGACCACGTGGACGACGGCGCCCGGCACCCCGCGGCCTGCCGGGTCCCGGACGACTCCGGTGAGCGTGGTCCCCTCCGAGAGCCGGATCTCCTCCCGGCGGCCTGTCCCGGAGACCAGGCTCGTCACCATCCGAGGGGCCAGGCCTCGCGCCTGAGCCAGCGCGGAGACGAAGACCCCGGGCTCCGGAGCACGGAAATGAAACTCTCCGTTCCCATCGGTGATTGCCAGCGATTCCAGCCCCGGGCTCTCCCCGAAATCTCCGCCGCCGTCCACCGTCCGGTAGCCCAGGGGCTCGACGGTCGCGCCGGTCACCGGCCGTCCCTCGGCATCGAGCACGCGCCCGAGCACCAGCCGCTGCGGGTCCTCCCGCGAGAGATCCCGCTTCGGGAGAGCCACCCGGATCTCCCCCTGGAGCGGATCGGCGTTCGGGGTGAAGACCGGCTCGAAGCCCTCGCGCACGGTGAGGATGCGGAAGATCAGCGAGCGGTCGAGTGCCGCGAGACGGAACCGCCCGTGGGCGTCGGTGGTCTGGCGCTTCCCGCAATCCACGTAGCAGGAGGGGCAGAAGGCGCTGGTCCCCTGGCGGGGTCCGGCGGTGTAGACGTAGACGGTCGCTCCGGGAAGGGGCTGGCCACCGGCATCGGTCACCGTGCCCGCCAGATCCACTCCCGCGCTCCCCGGAGCGGCGGCGATCAGGAGACCCAGGAGCAACAGAGGGAGGCCGGCCACAGCTCAAGAATACATCAGCCGCCCGCGTGCCCCTTGAGCAGCCCCCGCCGGATCTCGTCCAGCCGCCCCAGGGCCTCGGCGTGGAGGCGGTCGATCTTCTCGTGGAGCTGCCCCACCTCGAGCTCGGCCTTGAGGTTGACCTCGTACTCCACGTCGCTCCGGATGCGGTCCTTCGCCGCCTGCCGGTTCTGGCTGAGCAGCACGAACACCGAGAGGATGATCGCCTCCAGCGACACCACCATGGTGAGCAGGCCGAACGGGAAGGGGTCGAACATCGGCGGCTGCCACCCCGGCAGCCAATTCACGTTGAGCAGGATCCAGACCGCGAAGAAGACCACGTGCAGCATCAGGAACAGGATGCTGCCGGAGAACTCGGCGATCCAGTCCGCCCACCGCTCCACGGTGGTGCGGCGGTCCTCCACCTCCACGTTGACGTTGCGCGAGGCCGTGTGGCGCAGCAGCTCCACGCTGCGCCGCAGCCGCTTGCCCATGGCCGCGATGATGTCGAGCCCCGCCTCGGGATGGGTGCGGAAGAGATGGTTGAGGTCGTCGCGGTCGACCGCCAGCGCCTCCAGGTCCTCGGTCACCACCACCGAGGCGCTGCGCGCGCCGCCGTCGAGGAAGGAGAGCTCGCCGAACACCTCCCCCGGACCGGGGGTCTCCAGCACGATCCGCTCGCCGGTGTCGTCCTTGAGGAACACCTCGACGCACCCCTGGCGGATCACGTAGAGGATGCCGCCGGGGTCGTCCACGTGGAAGACGTTCTCGCCCTTGGGGAGCCGCACCACGTCGAGCTGCTGCGCCAGCACCTCGCGCTCCTCGTCGTCGAGATACTGGAAGAACGGTACGCCGGCCAGCAGCGCCACATCGGTCGCCATCGGAAACCTCCTGCAGGGTTGGAGCCCGGACGGGCGATGTCACTCTAGCCCGGCTCCCGGAGGAACGGAAGCGGGGGAGGATTCATGCGTCCATCGCTATTTGCTGAGGTATCTGCAGCATCCAGCACACCTGCGTGAGCTGCGTCGCCACGGTGGACACCTGCGCGTAGGTCAGCTTCGATCGGACCGGGGCCCTTCGGGGTCCCGGCCTTCCTCGTCGCACCGCTTGCAATCGAGCTCCACCCCCAGAAACCTCTCCCGCCCTTCCGCAGTCACGACCCAGGGCCGTACCGTCCAGGGCGGGTTGTGCCGCACGTGCTGGCCATGCCCGCAATCCAGATCGGCGACCCAGTCGAGCCGCTCGTCCTGGTGAAAGCCGACGATCTTGCGTTTCACGGGCGCCTCCTGGCAAAGTAGAATTACCTCAGAGGGCGTCTCGAAAGCAGATCAGCCCCAGGCCTCACGCCTGCGCCCCTTTCGGGGCTGGCTTTTGAGACCTTGGGGATCGTACTGTCCCTCGCGGAGATCGTACCGGCCCTCTTGGGGATCGTACCGTCCCCCAAAAGGGCGTTGCGCGCCCTCTTTTGGGCGCGAAGCATCCCCTCATTTTCTCGTCGCGCCCTCGAAGGGTACGGTTCCATCCCCAAAACGGATGGTCGCGCCCTCGAGGGGGAAGGTAGCGTCCCTCTTTAGGGCCCGTCGCGCCCTCGAATGGGCTGGTCGCGCCCTCGAGAGGGACGATCCCATCCCCGAAAGGGAAGGACCTTCCCCAAAAGGGATGCAGCGCGCCCAAAAGAGGGCGCGAGCAAAAAACTTGTGGGCCCAAAGCCGCACCTTGAGGGCGCGTCCGTGCACCGCGAGGGCTCGTCCGCGCACCTTGAGGGCCCGTCCGTGCACCGCGAGGGCGCGAGCTCGCTCTTTCTCCCTTCCACCGCGCACTTCGAGGGTTCTCACAGCAGTAGGAGCACCGCTCCTCCAGAATTCGGTACCTGGAGGCCGGCGCTTCTGGCGCGGTTTTCGGGTTAGCTCTACTTTGTCAGAGTACCGGCCAGAGACCGCCGCCCCTTCAGGGCTCCGGGAGGATTGGAGATGCTCTCGTTCCCGGGGCTTATAGGATTCGGCGATCTCATCGACAAGCGTCTCGATCGTGTCCATGGCTCAACCCTTCGGCAACACCATCTCCGCCAACGCCCCGCCCCCCTCCCGATTCACCACCCGCACCGTCCCTCCATGCGACTTCGCCACCTCGCGCACCAGATTCAAGCCCAGCCCGGTGCTCTTCTTCCCCGTATCGGGCCGTCCCAGGGAGTAGAAGCGGTCGAAGATCCGATCCAACGCGAAATCGGGGATGCCCGGCCCCTGGTCGGTGATCGCGATCTTGATCCGGTCTCCCTCCGGAGTGACCTCGACTCTCACCGTGCCGCCCCGGGGGCTGAACTCGATGGCGTTCTGGACGAGGTTCTCCAGGGCCTGGTGGAGGAGGAAGGCGTTGCCGTTCAGGGTCAGGCGCTCCGGCGCGGCGATCTCGATCTTCAGGTCCTTGGCGGCCAGGTGGGGCTCATGGCTCTCGGCCACGGTGCGCACCACGGCGTCGAGCTCCACCGGCTCCATCTCCGGTTTTTCGCGGCGGTTCTCCAGCCTGGCCAGCTCCAGCATGCGGTCCACGATGCGGGCGATGCGCGCGGACTCGGTGCGGATGTTGGAGAGAAAACGGGCCTGCTGCTCGCGGGGCATCCCCTCCTGGAGGAGCTCCGCCGCGCCGCGGATAGCGGAGAGCGGGCTCTTCAATTCGTGGGTGAGCGTCTGGACGTACTCCTCCGCGTACTGCCGCCCCTCCAGCGCCTCCTGCATGCGGCGCAGGGCCAGCCCCAGATCACCGATCTCGGTGCTGCCGAGCCTGGGGAAGGGCGGGTGCTTGCCGAGCCGGATGCCGTCCGCGTAGCGCGCCAGGCGATCGATGGGACGGGTCAGCAGATAGGAGAGGAGGAGGCTGAGCAGCGCCACGGCGCCGATGGTGAGGAGCGCCGCGCGGACGAAGGCCGGCCGGGCGAGCTGCAGGAAGGCGTCGATGCTGGCCGTCGGCTCGACCACGGTCAGCACGCCGGCCACCTGGCCGTTCCGGCGGATCGGCGCCGCGATGTAGAGCGCGGTCGAGAATGGATCGTTGGGATCGCGCAGGGTGGCGCGGGCGCCGTATTTCCCCTCCAGGGTGAGCATCACGTCGTGGAGCCGGCTGTAGTCCTGGCCCACCGCGCTGGGCCGCCGGGTGTCGAGCACGACCTTGCCGGTGGCGTCCGTAATATAGAGATTGAGATCCACGGCCGGCTTTTTGAGATCGTAGATGCGGGCGGACAGGCGCCGCGCGTAGGCCCGGTTGAGGGTGGCTTCGAGGCCGGCATAGGTGAAATCCGGCCGCGCCATCTCCTGCTCGGTCAGGCTCGCGAAGAGGTTGGCGGAATCCACGAGCGGCTCCTCCACGCTCTCCAGGTAGCGCGTGCGCAGGGTCGTCCAGATCCAGTCGGTGGTGAAGTAGAGGCAGACCGCGAAGACGGCGAGGTAGAAGAGGAAGATCCGGAGGCCCAGCTTCATGAGGGTTCAGAGGCCTTCCTTCAACGAATACCCCATCCCCCGATGGGTCGCGATCGGATCGGCGTCCGGCCGGATGTCCCGGAGCTTGGCGCGGAGGTTCTTGACATGGGCGTCGACCGTGCGGTCCAGGCTGGCCTCGGGGGCGTCCCAGACCAGCTCCAGGAGCTCGTCGCGGCTGTAGACGCGGCCGGGCCGCTTGAGCAGCACAGCGAGCAGCTTGTATTCGTAGCGCGACAGCTCCAGGGGCCGGCCGAAATAGGTGATCTGCCGCCGCTCCTCGTCGAGCTTGAAGGCGGTGCCTGAAGGAGGAGATTGCGAGGCGCTACCAGCGGACCGGGCCCGCCGCAGCACGGCCTTGGCGCGCGCCGCCAGCTCCCGCGGGCTGAACGGTTTGATCACGTAATCGTCCGCTCCCAGCTCGAGGCCGACGACGCGGTCCACCTCGCCGCCGCGGGCGGTGAGAAAGATGACCGGCACGTCGTGCCGCTGGCGGATGCGCCGGCAGACCTCGACGCCGCTCACGTCCGGCAGGCCGATGTCGAGCACCACCAGCGCCACCGGCTGGCGGTCGAGCACCTCGACCACGCCCGCGCCCACCTCCAGGCGCAGGCACCGGAACCCTTCGGATTCGAGGGCATACTGGATCGTGTCGGCGATGGCCGGCTCGTCCTCGACCACCAGGATTGTGGGTTTTTCCATCAAGCTCTCTCCCGCCGGAGGACCGCCCACCGGCCCGCCATGAACAGCCCTGCGATCAGCGACACCATCATGGCATGCTCGGCGTACCGCGCGCCCGGGTGCCCGGTCAGGAGCGGCACCACGAGGGTCATGCCGAGGTAGGCGCCCACCACCAGGAGGGCTCCGGAGCGCCGCCCGCCGGTGAGCCGGTCGAGCGCGGTGTACAGCCACCAGAGGGCGCTCAGGTAGATCAGGATGCCCAGGAGACGGTGCGCGGCCTCCGGGGTGAGCCCGGCGACGGGGCCGAAGCGGTAGAGCTCCACCGCGGCCACGATGCGCAGGGTGTTGACGGCGATCGTGGCCACGTAGGCCCCGGCCAGCGAGGCCAGCCACCAGCCGAGCCGCGCCCGAGGGGAGCGCAGCCGGTGGGCGAAGCCGAGCACGGCGACGGTCAGCACGAGGATCAGGAAGTTAATCCCCGCGCAGGCCGGAGCGATCACGTACGAGCCGTCCGGCGCCACCCAGCCAGAGGCGGGGTTGAAGGTGAGCGTCTCGCCGCGCAGCCAGCCCACGGCGCGGGCCGTCGGCACCAGGATCCACGCGAGATCCGCGGCCGCGGCCCGGCTGTAGGCCAGCTTCAGACCGTAGGCGGCGGCGATCGCCGCCGCCCAGGAGAGCCAGGGACGTTTCATCACCGGCT
>QHVW01000993.1 GCA_003223675.1 Acidobacteriota bacterium | reverse complement strand
AACGGCCAGCCGCACCAGGTGGGGGTGAGCGTCTACAACGCCAACCACTACTTCCTGGTGGCGGCGAGTCTGCTGATCTATCAGGATCACGGATCGGCCCAGGTGACGGGCGCGGTGACGCGGAACACGCTCGGCTCCGTGCCGGCGCCGTCGATCCACGAGGATCTCACCACGGCGGCGGACGGCACGGTGACCGGCACGATCTCGACCCGGCAGGAGCGGTCGTTCGAGCTCGCCGGCTACGTGAACACGTCGCACGGCCGGGTGGAGACCACGGTGCGGCAGGAGCTGAGCTTCTCGAACCAGCAGAGCTTCCTGGTCTCCGACACGCAGTACGTGCAGAAGATCGAGCAGGGGACGGAGATCGAGTCGAACGTGGATTCGAAGAGCCCCGGCTCCGTGGCCCACTCGGAGAAGCACCTCTCCTATCCGCTGACCCTCGACTACTCCTTCCTGGCCAACGCGGACGGCTCGGGCGCGCAGACGACGTCGATCGATCAGTCTTACAACAGCCAGGAGGCGCTGGGCGGCAACGCCGTGGATTCCGGCCTGACCCGGGTCGCGAACAACGTCAAGACCGCGGACACGCTCCTCTTCAACGCCTCGGGGGCGGTCACCGGCTTCCAGGACCGCAACAGCTCGCAGACCTACGTCGGGCGCGGCTCCGGCGGGGCCTGCTACAGCAAGACGGTGACGTCCGCGAACGGCGTGGTGACGGGGGTGGCGGCCGGGCAGGGGTGCGGGAACCGGGATCACTAACTGCTTCGGAGCGTCTGCCCGTGGAGGCCTCACCCTCTGGAGAGGAGGTGGGTGGGGCCTCTAATAGTGATAGCGGAGCTGAGCGATGAGAACGGAGTCGTCTTGAATTTTGTAGACGATCCTGTGCTCATCGTTGATGCGACGCGACCAGTAGCCCTGAAAGGCATGCCTCAGCGGCTCCGGTTTGCCGATACCGCTGAACGGCTCGCGCTGGATCTCGCGAATGAGATGATTGATCCTGGTGACCAACCTGCGGTCGGTCTCCTGCCAATACAGATAGTCCTCCCAAGCCCGCTCGGAAAAGATGAGCTTCACTCGGCGAGCTCTCGTTCGGTGCCGCCACCCCGTTCGAGCTCGGCGATCGCTTCGATCAAACGCCTCGCGTTCTTGGGGCTGCGCAGAAGATAAGCCGTCTCCTCGAGGGACTTATAATCCTCGAGCGAGAGCATCACCACCGACTCCTCACCGCTCCGGGTGATGATGACCGGCTCATGGCTGTCGCAGACGTGGTCCATGGTCTTCGCCAACTGGGCGCGCGCTTTGGTGTAAGAGATCGATTCCATCGTTAGCCCTTTCAGAACGTACAGGAAACTGTACAGCCTACGGGCTCAACGCGTCAAGAGATCCGCCGCAATTCCCCCGCCAACACCCCCAACGCCACCTCCGGCGCGAACCGCGCCAGCACCGCCTCCCGCGCCCGCCCGCCGAGCGCGGCCCGCAATCCGGCGTCCGCGATCAGCTCCTGGAGGCGGTCGGCGGCGGATTCGGCGGCGCCGGGGGTGAAGAGGGCGCCGGTCCGGCCGGGCTCGACGAGCTCGGGGAAGGGAGCCTGGTCCGGCGCGGCCACGGCGCAGCGGCGGGCCATGGCTCGAGGAAGACGGGAATGCGGCCGTAGGGCAGGGCGCCGAGCCAGCGCAGACGGCGCAGCACCTGGGCCTCCCGCGCGGCCTTCAGCAGTTGCTCGGGGCCGTCGGCCTCGACCGCCTTGCCGATGATCCACGCCTCGTGCTCCACGCCGCGGCGGCCGAGGAGGCCGATGATCTCCACGAAGCCGCGCCAGTTCTTGTGATCGTCCAGACGGCCGATCCAGGCCACCACGGGGCGCGGCGGCGGCGCGGGGAACGGCGGCGGCTCCGTCACGAATTCCTCGCGCAAGGGATTGGGGACCACCCGCACTGGAATCCCCTCGCCCACCCGCTCTCGCACCAGCTTCGCGTGCCCCTCCGAGGGGCTGAACACCGCCGCCGGCCGGTAGGCCGCGAGGCCCCGCAGGTACTCGATGTTGGCGAGGTAGGTGGAGTGGCACTCCATGATCAGCCGCGGTCCGCCGGGGGTGCCTGCGAAGCCGGGAAGCACCTCCTCGGAGTCGATCGAGGAGAGGAGGTCGAACCGCTCGCGGCGGGCCCAGCGGAGGCACTCCTCGACGGGACCGACGTGGAGGCGGTCCTCCCGGCCGCGGAAGATCGACCGGCCGCCATACTCGTGGAAGAACCAGGCGTGCGCCTCGATGCCGGAAGCTTCGAGACCGTCGAGCCGGGCGCGCAGCACAGCCTCGACTCCCCCCAGGGTCAGGTACTTGTAGACGAACAGGACCCTCACGATTGTTCCTCGAACAGCGCGCGTTTCTCGGCCACCCGCTGGCGGCCGGCGGCGAGGGCGGCGAGGAGGGACTCCAGGCGGTGGTCCCAGGTGCAGCCGGCGGCGAAGGCGCGCCGGGCGGCGGCCTCGGCGGGGCCCTGGCGGGCGGCGGCGCGCTCGATCGCGCGGAGGAAATCCTCCACCCCCTCGGCGCGGTCGACGAGACTCTCCGCGCCCGCGGGCGGATGGACGCCGGTCACCACCACCGGCAGCCCCATGGCGAGGTACTCGTAGGTCTTGATCGGATCGGCCCCCACGGCCAGGCGGTCGGGCTTGAAGGGGATCACGGCCACGTCCCAATTGGCGGCGAAGGCGGCGAGGTCCGGCTGCGGCTGCTTGCCCAGCAGCTCGACGTTTTTGGGCAGCGCCGTCCCCTCGGGGCTGCCGCCGTAGCCGATCAGGTAGAAGCGCCAGGCCGGGCGGCGGACGGCGGCCTCGGCGATCAGCTCCCAGTCGAACCAGGCGCCCGCGAGGTAGCCGAAGTAGCCCACCGTGACCTCGCCGCGGGCGAGCGGGCGGGGCTCGCGGACCTCGGCGATGCCCGCCTTCAGGCCGTTGCCCAGGAGCTCGACCCCCGGGCCGCCCAGCGCGCGGACGCGGGCGGCCAGCGGCTCGTTGATGGCGAAGACGGCGTCGCAGGCGCCGATCAGGTGGCGCTCGAATTCCTCGTCCCACCAGACGGCCTGGCCGACGCGGTGGAACTCCTCCCAGTCGTCGATGACGTCATACACGGTGATCCAGCCGGCCGAGCTCGCTGCGGCCAGGGTCTCGAAGAAGCCCGGGTAGGGGAGCTCGAAGAGGGCGATCCGCTCCAGCCCCTCGAAGGCGGCGGTGAGCATCTCGGGACGCCGCACGACGACGTCGATCGGGATCTGGACGATCCCCTCCTCCAGCCGGTCCTGGGGGCGCCATTCGTTCTCCCACCAGCGCCAGTAGACGAAGACCACCGGTATGCCGCGCCGCGCCAGCGCCAAGGCGAGCTGGGTGGGGCGCTGCCCCTCGCTCTCCAGGAGCTGGGTGCCCGAAAAGATGGCCACCATCCGGGGCGAGCCGCCGGCGCGGGCCCGCTCCTCGAAATG
>QHVW01000992.1:4100-5406 GCA_003223675.1 Acidobacteriota bacterium | reverse complement strand
ATGGAGGCCTCGTGCGCGGGGACAAGAACACCCTGGTGACGATCGGCGACCTGCATTCGCCCGCCGCCCTGCTGACCCTCTTCGGCCTCGCGGTCTCGCTCGTCCTGATGGCCCTGGGGCTGCGGACGGCGATCTTCTGGGGGCTGGCGGCGACGCTGGCGGCCGCCCTCGTCACCGGCCAGGTCGCGCCCCCGGCCGCGCTGGTCTCCGCGCCCGGCTTCGACCTGCCGGGATTGCGGATCGATCTGCTCGGGGCGTTGCGGGTGCAGTACCTGCCCCTGATCCTCGTGTTGCGCGGCGGCGAGCTCCCCCGCCTCGGCCGGGCGCTGGCGGTGGACGCCCTGGGGATGGTGGGGGGCGCGCTCTTCGGCACCTCGCCGGTGACGGCCTACATCGAGAGCGGCTCGGGCGTGGGGGTGGGGGCGCGCACCGGGCTCGCCGACGTGGTCACCGGGCTGCTGCTCCTCCTCTCGCTCTTCCTGACGCCGCTGGTTGGGATGATCAGCCACGCCGACGCCGCCGGCCTGACGCCGATCACCGCGCCGGCCCTGATCCTGGTGGGCACGCTGATGGTGCGCGCCGTCAAGGAGATCGACTGGTCGGACATGACCGAGGCGGCCCCGGCCTTCTTCACGGCGCTGCTGATGCCGCTCACCTTCAACATCTCGCACGGCCTGGCGGCGGGGATCATCGTCTACGCCCTGGTCAAGCTGGCCGCCCGGCGGGGGAGAGAGGTGCACTGGCTGATGTACGCGCTGGCGGTGCTGTTCCTGCTGCGGTACGCGTTCCTGCCGGCTTGAAGGCCCCTCAATTGATCCCCTTACAGGCCCGGCCCTCTGCCCACGATCCCCGCCGCATCCCGCGCGATCATCAGCTCCTCGTTCGTGGGCACCACGAACACCCGCGACCCGGCCCCGCCGGGGGAGATCTCCTCCTCCTTCCCCTTCGCCTCCGCGTTGCGTTTCGAATCGAGCTTGAGCCCGAGCCCTTCCAGGCCGTGCATCGTCCGCTCCCGCACCGCGGGCGAGTTTTCGCCGATACCGCCCGCGAAGGCGATGGCGTCCACGCCGCCGAGGGCCGCCGCGTAGGCGCCGATGTATTTACGGAGCCGGTAGCAGAAGACGTCGATCGCCAGGCGCGCCCGCTCGTTCCCCTTCTCCTCCGCCTCCAGCAGCGTGCGCATGTCGTTCGACAGCCCGGAGAGGCCGAGCAGGCCGCTGTGCTTGTTCATCAGCGCGCTCGCCTCGGCCGCGCCGAGCTCCTCGCGCCCCATGATGAACAGCAGCGCCGCCGGATCGAGATCGCC
>QHVW01000992.1:0-4053 GCA_003223675.1 Acidobacteriota bacterium | reverse complement strand
TGATGAGCCGCAGCCCGGGATCCCCCTCGCGCTCGAGCAGCGCGGCGAGCCGCCCCGCCACGAAACGATGCGAGGTGCCGTGAAAGCCGAACCGCCGGATTCCGAAGCGCTGGTACAGGCTGTAGGGCAATCCATAGAGGTAGGCCTCCCGCGGCATGGTGTGGTGGAACGCGGTGTCGAACACCGCCACCTGGGGAGCGTCCGGGAGCTCGGCCTTGGCCGCGTAGTAGCCCTGGAGATTGGCGGGATTGTGGAGCGGCGCGAGCGCGATCATCGCCTCGATCCCCTCGATCACCTGGTCGTCGATCAGCACCGACGACTGGAACTGCTCGCCGCCATGGACCACCCGGTGCCCCACGGCGCCGATCTCATCTTTATGGGGGATCACCCCGTTCTCTGGATCGGTCAGCACCGCCAGTGCCTTCTCGACCGCCTTGCGGTGCTGGAACGCTCCGATGGCGTCGCGCACCGGCTTCTTCCCCTCCGCCTCGACGTGGAGCACGGCCGTGCCGCCCGCGTCCTCCACCAGCCCCTTGGCCAGCGTCCAGTCCCGCCCCTCGCGGGCTTGAGTCCCATCGGTCTCGATGAGCTGAAACTTGAGCGACGAGCTGCCGCAGTTGAGGACCAGGACCTTCATGCGCGCCACCTCCGAAGCTGCTGCCGGAACATCTCCGCCCCTCCGTGCGCCGGGTGGCGCAGGGCGGGGGCCTCCACGCCGATCTCCGCCAGCGCGCCCTGCGCGGTGCGGCCCACGGCGAGCACCTGGGCGCCGGCGGTCTCGGCGAGCAGCCGCTCCAGCACATGCAGATTGGCGGCCACCAGGCTCCGCTCCGGAGTGCGGTTGCTCAAGGGGCCGCGCGCTCCATAGGGGTGCCAGGGGAAGGAGTTCCAGAGCAGGGTGCCGCGGGCCTCGCCGCCCAGGGCGTCCCAGACGATGCTCCCCGACGGCTCCAGCCAGAGCGCCGGATTGCGGCTGGTGGCCCGGAACGGCGCGCCGGCCCAGGGGAGTCGCCGGCCGTCCGGCCCGAGGAGCTGGCGCTCGCTGGTGAAGGCGATGCCGGAGAACCGTCCTCCCCGGAAGCCGAGCGCCTCGCCCACCAGGATCAGCCGCGGCGTCCCCACCCGGTCGAGATAGGCCTCCAGGTTCTCCCGCCGCCCCTTGGCCGCGGCCGGGCCGTCGAGGTCCGGAAACGCCTCGCGGTAGGGGTTCACCACTCCAGGAGCGCCCCCCCGGGGGCCCCGATAGAGGAGGCGGAGGACGGGCGAGAGGTCCACGCCGGAAGCGCTCAGGCGGCGGTGAGGATGAGCGGCTCGCCGCGCCGGATTACGATCGTGTGCTCGTAGTGGGCGGTGAGCGAGCGGTTCTGGGTGCGGATCGTCCAGCCGTCCGGCTCGGTGACGAGCTGCGAAGGCTCGGCCGAGATCATCGGCTCGACGGCGATCACCAGCCCCTCGGTCAGCTCCGTGCGGGACCGCGGATTGTAGAAGTTCGGCACCTCGGGCGCCTCATGGATGGTCTTCCCCACGCCGTGGCCGCAGAGGCTGCGCAGCACGCTGAAGCCGTGCTTCCGCACCTCCCCCTCCACCGCGCGGCCGATGTCGTTGACCTGCCGGCCGGCGTGCGCCACGGCGAGCGCCTTCTCGAACGCCGCCTTGGCGCACTTGCGGAGCTTGCGTCCCAGGGGCGAGACGGGGGGGAGGAGCACCGTCGTCGCCGAGTCGGCGATGTACCCGCCGAGCTCGGCCGTGACGTCGATCTTCACCACGTCCCCCGGCTCCAGGCGCCGCGAGCCGGGCACGCCGTGGACGATCTGCTCGTTGACGCTGATCAGATTGAAGCCGGGGAAGTTGTAGGTGAGCTGGGGCGCCGAGCGGGCCCCGTGCCTCATCTCCTGGATCGCCTCGCCCACCAGCTTCCCCACGCGGGTCATCCCGGCGAGGTCCTCCCTGGAGCTGATCGTCATTCGTCGTCCCCCTGAGGCGCCAAGTCTATCTTGCGGAGCTCAGCTTTCGACCCCGAAGGTCTGGCTGAAGCCGCGGCGGCCGTCCAGCGTGATCTGCACGGCGCGGCTCCCCGGCGTGCGCTCGAGCCAGCCGAGGTCGAAGAGGCGGGCGAGGAGCGCGGCCCCCAGCGAGCCCGCGAGGTGTGGCAAGCGCTCGCTCCAGTCGAGGCAGGCGGGCGCGAAGCCGCGGCGGCGGGCCCGCGCCGCCTCGACGTCGATTCCGAAATCCTCAAAAAAGCGTACCCCTTCCGGCGTGACCTCGAGCTCGACGCCGGCCGGCCGTAGCGCGCCGCGGTCCACGAGCGCCGCAGTGAGGCCGACGCCGAGACGTCCCGCCAGATGGTCGTAGCAGGTGCGGGCCGCCCGCACGGCGCGGCCGATCCGGGCTTGGCGGTGGGTGCGGGGCGTGGCGGGCGGCGCCAGGACGGCGAGCGCCTCCATCGCCTGGATCAGCTCAGGACGCGCCAGCCGGTAGTAGCGGTGCCGACCCTCCGGGCGCACGTCCACGAGCCCGCCCTCCACCAGCCTGGCGAGATGGACGCTGGCGGTGGGCGCGGTGACACCCGCCGTCAGGGCGAGCTCGCTGGCCGAGATCTCCCGGCCGTCCGAGAGCGCGAAGAGGATGGCCACCCGCGCCGGATCGGCGAGCAGCGAGGCCACGGGAGCGATGGCGGCGTCCGCAAACATAGTTCGATGCTACCAGAAATGTTCCCGCGCTAGGCTCGCGCCATGGAACCATTTCCCGATGATCCCAGTGATCCCATCGCGGCGGTGACCCACCGCGACCCCTACCCCTACTACGCCCGGCTGGCAGTCGAGCGGCCGATCTACCACGACGGCTCCCTCGGCCTCTGGGTGGCCGCGAGCGCCGAGGCGGTCACAGCGGTGCTGGCGAGCGACCTCTGCCGGGTCCGGCCGCCCGCGGAGCCGGTCCCCGCCAAGCTCCAGGGAACCGCCGCCGGTGATCTCTTCGGCCGCCTCGTGCGCCAGAACGACGGCGACCGGCACGGCCCCCTGAAGCAGGCGGTCTCCGCCGCCCTGGGAACGATCGATGGACAGAAGGCCGCAGCCGTGAGCCAGGCCTGGGCGCGGACCCTGGCCGCCGGGATCCGATCGACCCAGGATCTCCAGGATTTCATCTTCAAACTCTCCGTCTACGTGGTGGCGAGCCTGCTGGGTGTCCCTCGGGACCTGCTGGAGCCGGCGGCGCGCTGGACGGGCGAGATGGCCGCGGGCTTCGCGCCCTCCGCCACCCCCGAGCAGGTCGAGCGCGGGAGCCGGGCCGCGGCCGAGCTTCGCCAACTGATCGGGGAGCTGACCGGTGACGGCGTCCTTGCGGACCTGTCGCGGCAGGCCCACCGCGCCGGAAGCGAGGATGTGGAAACGATCGCCGCCAATGGCGCCGGCTTCCTGCTCCAGACCTACGAGGCCACCGCGGGACTGATCGGCAACACGCTGCTGGCCCTGGCGAGGAATCCCGGGCTCCACCAGGCGGGGCTGGACGCGGTGATCGAGGAGGTGCTGCGCCGCGATCCGCCGGTCCAGAACACGCGCCGCTTCGTGGCCCGGGCCGGGACCGTGGCCGGACGCGAGATGCGGGAGGGGGATGCCGTGCTCGTAGTGCTCGCCGCCGCCAACCGCGATCCGGCGGCCCCATCCCTCTTCAGCTTCGGCGCCGGCCGCCACGCCTGTCCGGGGCAGGCGCTCGCCACGACGATCGCCCGGGCCGGCGTCGAGCAGGCGCTGGCGGCCGGGGTCGATCCCGCGCCGCTCGCCGAAGGGGTGAGCTACCGCCCGTCGGCCAACGTCCGCATCCCCCTGTTTCGCGTTGAGGAGGGAAGGCGCTTACCATAGTCACAAACCATGAGTGACGAGAGCGCCCCGGAAGGACCCTCCGAGCTCTTCAATGAGCTGGCCCAGTACGAGGTGGACGAGCGGTCGGTCCGCCTCCTCGACCACGACCTCTGCCTGGAGAAGCGGGTGGTGGTGCTGGGCAAGGTGGACCCGCACGGGAGCGATCCCGTGAAAGTCGGCATGCTGCCGCCGGTGA
>QHVW01000991.1 GCA_003223675.1 Acidobacteriota bacterium | reverse complement strand
CGGCGCGCCCCTCGTACTGCATCATGATCCCGCCCCCCAACGTCACGGGCAAGCTCCACGTCGGCCACGCGCTCCAGTCCTCCATCCAGGACCTCCTCACCCGCTGGCGGCGGATGCAGGGGTACAACGCCCTCTGGCTGCCCGGCACCGATCACGCCGGCATCGCCACCCAGCTCATGGTGGAGCGCCAACTCGCCACTGAGGGGACGAGCCGCCGCGAGCTGGGGCGCGAGCTCTTCCTCGACCGCATGTGGCAGTGGACGGAGCAGTACCACGGCAACATCCGCGAGCAGCTCGACCTGCTGGGCGCCTCCTGCGACTGGACGCGCGAGCGCTTCACCCTCGACGCCGCCCTCTCGCACGCCGTGCGCGAGGCGTTCGTCCGCCTCTACCGCGAGGGGCTGATCACCCGCGGCGAGTACATGGTGAATTGGTCGCCCAAGCTGGGCACGGCGGTCTCCGATCTGGAGGTGGAGACCAAGACCGTGCAGGGGAAGCTCTACCACGTGGCCTATCCGGTAGAAGGGAGCGACGAGCGGATCGTGATCGCCACCACCCGTCCGGAGACCATGCTGGGCGACACCGCCGTGGCGCTCCATCCCGAGGACGAGCGCTATACCCACCTCCACGGCAAGGCGGCGATCCTGCCGCTGGTGGGCCGGCGTCTGCCGTTCGTGGCCGACGCCATGGTGGACCGCGAGTTCGGCACCGGGCTGGTGAAGATCACCCCGTTCCACGATCCCAACGACTTCGAGATGGGGAAGCGGCACAACCTGCCCGGGATCACGGTGATCGGCCTCGACGGCCGGATGACCGCCGAGGCCGGCCCCGATTTCGCCGGGCTCGACCGCTTCGAGGCGCGGGAGAAGATCGTCCAACGTCTGCGCGACGAGGGATATCTGATCAAAATCGAGCCGCACACCCACAACGTGGGGCACAGCCAGCGCAGCGGCGAGCCGATCGAGCCGCTCGTCTCCACCCAGTGGTTCTGCGACATGCGGAGCATGGCCGACCAGGCGCTGGCGGCGGTACGCGACGGCCACACCCGGCTCTTCCCCGACTCGTGGGACAAGACCTGGGAGCACTGGCTGACCAACATCAAGCCCTGGTGCATCTCGCGCCAGCTCTGGTGGGGTCACCAGATCCCGGCCTGGTACACCGAGGACGGCCGCTGCATCGTGGCGCACAGCCTTGAGGAGGCGACCGCCGAGGCGGGCACCGACCGGCTCACCCAGGACCCCGACGTGCTCGACACCTGGTTCTCCTCCGGGCACATCCTCTTCTTCTGGGTGGCGCGGATGGTGATGATGGCCCTCCACCTCACGGAGGACATCCCCTTCCGGGCGGTCCACCTGACGGGCCTGGTGCGCGACGCCGAGGGGCAGAAGATGTCGAAGACCAAGGGGAACGTGATGGACCCCACCGAGCTGGTCTCCGAGTATGGCGCCGACGCCCTGCGCTTCACCCTGGCTTCGCTCGACAGCCCGGGCCGCGACATCCCGCTCAACCGGGACCAGATCGCCGGCTACCGCGCCTTCGGCAACAAGCTGTGGAACGCCACCCGCTTCGCCCTGTCGCGGATCCCGGCCGAGGCGCGGGTGCGGGAGACGATCGACCCGGCCGGGCTCGCGGCGCCCGAGCGCTGGATCCTCTCGCGGCTCTCGCGGGTGGCCGCGGAGGTGGATGCGCGGTTCGAGACCTTCCGCTTCGACGAGGCGTGCAACCGACTCTACCACTTCTTCTGGGGGGACTTCTGCGACTGGTACATCGAGCTGTCCAAGCCGGCCCTGTCGGGCGAGGCGCCCCGGCCGCGGGTGGGGGACGTGCTGCTCACCGTGCTCGACCGCGCCCTGCGGCTGCTGCATCCGGTGATGCCGTTCCTCACCGAGGAGCTCTGGCAGCGGCTGCCGGGCCACGAGGCGATCCATCCGGAGACCATCTGCCTCGCCCCCTATCCCCGGCGTGAGGAAGGGTGGGAGGATGACGCGGCGGAGGCCGGCATGGAGGCCCTCACCCAGGTGGTCACCCGCGTGCGCTCCCTGCGGACCGAGATGGGCTTGGGCCCCAAGGCGAAGCTCGACCTGCACATCAACCCGGCGGATCCGTCGGTGGGCCGGGTGCTCCAGGAGCAGGCGCCGCTGAGCAGGTTCCTCGCCCGGGTGGAGACGGTGGCCCTCGGGCCCGCGCCCGAAGGGGCGCGGCGCGACCTCGTGGCCGGGGTCGAGATCGGCGTCACGATGGAGAGGGTGGAGAAGACCGCGATGAGCGCCGAGGAGCGGGGCCGGCTGGAGAAGGAGCTCGACAAGCTCACCGCCGAGATCGGCCGCGCCGAGGATCGGCTGTCCAATCCGGAGTTTCTGGGCAAGGCGCCGGCCCACGTGGTGGAAGGGGGGCGGGCCAAGCTGGCCGAGATGCGCGAGCGGCAGGTGGCCCTGCGCTCCAGCCTCGGGCTCGGCTGAAGAGAGGGGAGGAGGACCGTGGGCGACGATCGCTACGATCTCTATATCAGGGAGCTGCTGGAGAGGAACCGGCGGGAGGGAGGCCCGGAGAACGTCGTGATCCTGTCCGAGGTGGAATCGACCAACGCGCTCGCCCGCGCCATCGCCACCCACTACCAGAACGAGGACGAGAGGCTCCGTCCGCTGGTCCTGCTCGCCTTCGAGCAGACGGGCGGGCGCGGGCGCCAGGGGCGAAGGTGGTCGAGCCCGGCCGGCAAGGGAGCCTACGTCACGCGGGTGATCGAGGCGGCCGATCCCGCCCTCCTCCAGACCCTCCCCCTGCTGGTCGGCGTCGGGCTCTGCCGGGCGCTCTCCTCGCATCTGCCCGTCCCCTGCCGTCTCAAGTGGCCGAACGACCTGCTGATCGAGGTGGCGGGGGAGCGCAAGAAGATCGGCGGCGTCCTGATCGAGGCGCTGGTGCGGCCGGGCGAGAGCTCAGTGGGGATCATCGGCTTCGGGGTCAACCTCTTCCACGAGGCGGAAGACCTGCCGGAGACCGGGACCTCGCTACGCCTGCTGGGTGGAGACAGCTCCAGCCTGGCGGGCCTGACCTGGGACCTGGTGGCGGGGGTGGAGGCCGAGCTCGCCCATCTGGGAGATTCCGCCTACGCCGTGGAGAGCTACCGCTCTCTGTCGGTTCACCAGCTCGGCGAGCGGATCGTCTGCCGGCTCGGGGACACGGTGATCGAGGGAGCGTTCGCGGGCTTCGACGAGGCCGGCCGCCTGCTGCTGGACAGCGGAGGGCGGCGGATTCCGGTGGCCGCCGGAGAGGTGATCGAGGGATGAAGAAAGGGAAAAAGAACGGCGGCGGGCTGCTCGTCCTGGTGGACGTGGGCAACACGAACACGGTCTTTGGCATCTACCGGGGGGACGAGCTGGTGGAGAGCTTCCGCCTCTC
>QHVW01000990.1 GCA_003223675.1 Acidobacteriota bacterium | reverse complement strand
GGGTCGGGATCAGGGGGGCGTCGCTGGTGTCCCACACCCATTTCGCCTCGGCCCGCCGGTAGCTGAGGTCCTCGCCGGTCATGGTGCGGAGGCCTTCCCGCGCGCCGGGCGGCACCAGCACCTCCTGCGAGGAGCCGTGATCCCCCTGGCGCTGGCTCGCCGCGAATTGGATCGACTGCGGCCCACCCAGGGGGATGGCGAGGCCGAGCGAGAAGCGGGCGGTCTCGTTGAACGACCACGAGGAGAAGGAGGGATCGAGCCCGAGCGGGAGCACCTCGGTGACGCAGCACGCGTCGCGGGAGATACCGGCGCTGGCGAGGACGCCGCGGTGGAACAGGTCGTACTGGGTGAAGCCGATCTGGCCCCCCTCGCGGCTGTCCACGGCCGCGAACACCACCCCCGAGCGGCCCACGAAGTGCCGCGCCCCGGCGAGCCCCACGAGCGCCACGCTGGAGCGGTCGCCGAGGAAGCTTTCGTCCCCCAGCACCACGGGCTGCTCGAAGGCGAAGGTGCGCACCCAGGCGTCGTAGAAGAACCACCGCGCGGGCGTGACTTCGATGAGCAACTCGTAGGCGCCGCGCCGGCTCCCCTTGCGCAGGGAGAAGGTGGCGTCGAGCACGAAGGGGATGCGGCGCACCCGGTAGACCGCCTGGCGGAGCTGGTCCTCGGTGTAGAGCTCGCCCGCGCGCAGCAGGGTCTCCGCGCGCACGATGTTGGCCGCGGCCTCCTTGGGTCCCTCGACGGTGATCCGCTCGATCAGGAAGCGGGCCGGCTCCGGCGCCGGCTCGTCGCTCCAAGCGGGGATCCCGCCGGCCAGGAGGACGAGGAGGATCGCGATCGTACGCAGGGACAGCGGGGAAAGCTTCAACGCTCAGCTCCTTCGGTATTGGCCTCAGTATTGGCCGCGGACCGGAATCGTCGTGGCACCAGGGCTTTGCCCAGGGCAAAGGCGATGCCGGGCGCCGTCCCCTCCCCGGGGACAGGAGCCAAGCTCAGGCAAAGAAAGCGTTTGCGCCGCTTTCCCGAAGACCGCGGGCAGGGGCCGCGAAGCATGGAGCCGCCGGTACCTCCTTCAAAAGCGTATGGGGAAGCATACAGGAGCCGGTCGGTCTCGGCTTGACTGAGCGCCATTTCGGTGAGGAATTCTTCGTGGGTTTGGTCGGTCATAGAGATCGAGGTACTGAGAATGCGGTATTTTTACCACAGAATGAGCGCCCGCGCCTCGCCCGCCCGGGATTGAAATCCCGAGCGGTGCGGTATGCTCCCCGCCATGTCCCCCCTCGCATCCTCCTGGGGCGTCGAGCCCGCCGAGAGGGCGCTCGACTTCGCCTGCGATCACCTGCCGGGCTCTTTCGACGCCGACTACTACCGCGGCGTCACGGCCGCGGCCCCGCCCGCGGCCGTCTTCCGCTGGCTCTGCCAGCTCCGCGCCGCGCCCTACAGCTACGACTGGATCGACAACCGGGGCCGCCGCAGCCCGCGGGAGCTCACCCCCGGCCTCGAAAACCTCGCGGTGGGGCAGACGGTGATGACGATCTTCGACCTGATCGGTTTTGAGAAGGATGTCCACCTGACGATCCGAATCAAGGGCGGGACCTCTTCGGAGTGTCTCTTCGGCGACGTGGCAGGCACGTATCTGATCGTCCCCCGAAGCGACGGGACCTGCCGGCTGCTCGCCAAGCTGCGCGTCCGCTATCCGCGGGGGCTCTGGGGATGGCTGACGAAAAGGTTTCTGCCGCCGGGGGATCTGATCATGATGCGGCGGCAGCTTCTCAATCTCAAACGGCTTGCCGAGACCGTCACCCCCGGGTGAGCCGGGCCACCGCCCGCTTGATGCCGCCCAAGGTGAGGTCTTCCATGGGGAACACCTCGCCGATCTTCCGGATCGTGGTGCGACCATAGGCGTCCGGCCAGAGCTCCTTGGGGATGGGATTGAGCCAGACGGTGTGGCGGAAGCGGTCGCGCAGGCGCTCCAGCCAGCGCAGGCTCGTTTCGGATTCCTCGTCCCCATACCACAGCGAGCCGCCGGGATAGACCAGCTCCTCCGGGGCCATCGAGGCGTCGCCGAGGATGATCAATCGCGTGTCCTGCGAGCGCTTCAGCAGCTCCGGCACGGGGAGCGGCTGCCGGCGGTGCGCATCCTTGTAGACCCAACTGTAGATCGTGTTGTGGAAGAAATAGGTGTGGCAGCGCTTGATGCGGTCGCGGATCTTGGCGAACAGCAGACGGGTGAGGTCGACGTGCGGCAGCATCGAGGTGCCGCCGTTGTCGATCAGCAGCACCACCTCGATGCGGTCGAGCAGGTCGCGCCGGAAGACGAGATCGATCTCGCCGCCGTTCCTGGCGCTCTGATAGATCGTGGCGTCGAGGTCGAGCTGGTCACGCGGGCCCGCGGGGGTGAGCTTCTTGAGCGAGGTCAGGGCCTGCGAGAGGTTGGCACCGCTCAGGGTATTGGCGTCCGAATATTCGATATACCGCCGCTCGCCGATCACCTTGGTGGCGGAGAGCTTGCCGCCATGCTCGCCTTCGGCGAGGCCCACCCGCACGCCCCCCTTGGCATTCCCCGAATGGCCGAACGGCGAATTGCCGCCGGT
>QHVW01000989.1 GCA_003223675.1 Acidobacteriota bacterium | reverse complement strand
CGGAAGACGGGGGAGATGAGCGAGCGGGATTTCGACGCCGTGATCGACGTCAACCTCAAGGGGGTTTTTCTCTGCTCCCGGGCCGTGGCGCCGCGCATGCTCGCGGGCGGCGGCGGGGTGATCCTCAACGCCTCCTCCGTGGTGGGCCTCTACGGCAACTTCGGCCAGACCAACTACGCCGCCACCAAGGCCGGCGTGATCTCGATGACCCAGACCTGGGCGCGCGAGCTGGGGCGCTACAACATCCGGGTCAACGCCGTGGCCCCCGGCTTCATCGCCACCGACCTGGCCCTCGCCATCCCTGAGAAAGTGCTCCAGGGGATGATCGCCCACACGCCCCTCGGCCGCATGGGCAAGCCCGAGGAAATCGCCGAGGCCTACTACTGGCTCGCCTCGGACGCCGCCGGCTTCATCACCGGCACGGTGCTCTCGGTCGACGGCGGCCTGGTGATCGGGACCTAGGCTCTTGGGGAAAAATAATGATCGCGGGGGATCTCCTCGGCGAGCGGGCTCGCCTCACGCCGGACTACTCGTGCCAGTGAGGTGGCGGCCGGAAATGCTGCTTTTCCCGTTCGACTGAAATGAATGTCCTCCCGGGGTCACTCCCTGTCGAGAGCGCAACGTGCCCTCGACGGGGCAGGGAGGACATCATGGATCATCCCTCCGAAGAGACCCTCAAGCGCTTCGCCACGGGGACCGCCTCGCGCGAAGAGAGCCGTGCCGTCGTCGCGCACCTCCTCAAGGGGTGCTCCGCCTGCGCGAGGAAGCTGCGGGAGCTGATGGAGCCGGAAGCCGTCTCCCGCACCTCCTACGAAGCCCCCCTCGACAGTTTCGACCAAGGGCTGATCGAGAGACTGGAGAGCTCGGTCACCCCCCTCCAGACCCTGCGCACGGTGCTGGGGCGGCCGCCCGATACGCTGGCGGAGAGGCCGCGGAAGAAGCGGTGAGGGGGCCCTGTGCCCAGCGGTCCGTCCTGCCCTCCGAAGCCTCACCCTCGGTCCCTCTCCACTTCGTGGAGAGGGAGGGCCCAGAGATCGGCGTCGTCAAAATTCGGCAAGGCGGCTCATCTACGTTCCCCCTCTCCACTCCGTGGAGAGGGGGCCAGGGGGTGAGGCCTCGAAGGGCAGACCGCCCCACCTGGCAACACCTGGGGGGGCCAGAGGCCCTACCGCTGCGCCTGCTTCGCCACCGCCTCCGCCGCCTTGCGGGCCGCTTCGGGGTCCCCGAGGTAGTAGCTCCGGATGGGCTTGAGATCGCCGTCCAGCTCATACACGAGCGGGATGCCGGTCGGGATGTTCAGCCCCACGATCTCGTCGTCCGAGACGTTGTCCAGGTGCTTCACCAGTGCCCGCAGGCTGTTGCCGTGGGCGGCGATGAGCACCCGCTTGCCGGCGCGGAGGTCCGGGACGATCGTGTCGTGCCAGTAGGGGAGGAAGCGGGCGACGGTGTCCTTGAGCGACTCGGCGCGGGGGAGCTCGTCCGGCTCGAGGTCGGCGTAGCGCCGGTCGTGGCCGGGGAAGCGGGGATCGTCCACATCGAGCGGCGGCGGCGGATCGGAGTAGCTGCGGCGCCAGACCAGGACCTGCTTGTCGCCATATTTGGCGGCGGTCTCGGCCTTGTTGAGCCCCTGGAGGGCGCCGTAGTGGCGCTCGTTCAGCCGCCAGCTCCGGTGGACGGGAATCCACATCAGGTCCATGCCGTCCAGCGTGATCCACAGCGTGCGGATGGCCCGCTTGAGCAGCGAGGTGTAGGCCACGTCGAAGGTATAGCCCCCCTCCTGGAGCAGGCGGGCCCCCTCGCGGGCCTCCTCCAGCCCTTTCGGCGAGAGGTCCACGTCGGTCCAGCCGGTGAACCGGTTCTCCAGGTTCCAGGTGCTCTCTCCGTGCCGGAGAAGGACCAGCTTGATCATTGAGCTCTCTCCCTCCATGGCGGCAGAGGATATCAGGCCTGGCCAGGGAGAAAACCAAGGACCAAAAGGACCCAAAGGACCAAAAGGACAGTAAGGACGGATTTTCTGTAGGGGCGGCCCTATGTGGCCGCCCTGGGCGGGTGGCTGGTCCGGTCAGGCATTTCCCCCACCCAGGGCGGCCACGTAGGGCCACCCCTACAAAATGC
>QHVW01000988.1 GCA_003223675.1 Acidobacteriota bacterium | reverse complement strand
TGCCCTCGTACCTCTGCGGGGGCGTCATCCAGACGGTGTCCCCCACCTGGCGGGTGAGGCCGTGGATGATCGTGTCGGCGTTGCGCATGCGGGCGCCGACCAGGTTCTCGAGCCAGGTATAGCTATAGAAGCCGCCGCGGTCCTGTCCGATCTGGACGATCCATGGCCAGACCTCCTCCGCGGGAGCATGGATGGTGATCGCCCGGGTCGCCTCGGCCGCCGGGTCCGGGGACATCTCGTCGCCCGGCCAGGTGCCATGGACCTCCTCGTCCTTCGCGCCCCAGCGCAGGAACCACGGCCGCGCCGCCAGCAGGCCCGTCGCGATGAGAGCCGCGCCGGACGCCACGGTGCCGCCGA
>QHVW01000952.1 GCA_003223675.1 Acidobacteriota bacterium | reverse complement strand
TCGCTGGGATGGACATGACAGAAACCGAGCTTGTCGTCTTATCCGCCTGCGAGACAGGCCTGGGCGAAGCGCAAGCCGGAGAAGGTGTGTTTGGTCTACAAAGAGCGTTTGTCATTGCTGGTGCTCGCACGTTGCTGATCAGCCTTTGGACGGTTCCGGACCGATCCACACAAGAACTGATGATTGACTTCTATGAGCGCGTGCTAGCGGGACAACACTGCGCCGAGGCTCTCCGGGACGCCCAACTAGCACTGAGAAAACGTCATCCTTCTCCCATCGATTGGGGAGCCTTTATCTGCTTGGGGAATCCGGGGCCGCTTTCATTTATTATTCCTCACACCAATGCGGTTATAATGAGAAATAAACATGCTCGGCTACTGGACGATCTGGACAGCCCAGATCGCTCTATGGAAAAAGAAGCAGGGCTAAAGCTCGTTGCTGATGGGGAAGGAGCGATCGATGATTTGTTGCAGTCCGCGCACGAAATAAATTTTCGACTGCTTACCAACCGAGGCGTCAGCTCGGAAGCAGACATCGTGGCATTGAACCGCAGAATTAGGCTTCTCGGAAAGATTGGAAGCACGCGCGGTATAGGAATGATCGCCGCGGCGCTCGCGGATGCCGCAGATGGGGTCGCGGCTCTTGAAGCTCAGATTGTGGAGCTAAAGTCTTCTCGGCGCGATTCACCTGCCCTGGCCAGAGCAAGAGAGCGGAAATCGGCTCTTGATTCCTTGAGAAGGACTGCATTCAGAGCTCTCGTTCGCTTTGGAGACGCTGCTGCACCCACTATGAATGCGAACGCGAACCGAGTTTCTCCTCCAGCACGGAAAGAGATTCTCAGGGTGCTTGGCCGACTAAGTTGGAAAAGGTTCCTGCGGGGGTCGTAATCATGTGAGTTGCCCGTGCTGGCTCGCCCCTGCCGTCCGTGGCCGTCCGTGCCCGTCCGCCCTACAATTTCTCCGACAGCGCCGCCACGACCCGCTCCAGATCCGGCGTCTCCTCCAGCACCGGCAGCAGCGGCTCGCTCCTCCGCTTGCGGAGCCTCTCCGGCACGGTCTTCAGGGTGAAGGCGCCGACGTCCAGCTTGGCTGTAACCTCTTTCCAATCGAGGGGGGTGGAGACGGTGGCGCCGGGGCGGGGGCGGACGCAGTAGGGGGCGGCCAGGAGCTTGCCGCGGCCGTTCTGGAGGGCGTCCACGTAGACGCGGCCGCGACGGGCAGGGATCGCGCGCGCCGTGGTCGCGACGTCCGGCAGACGGCGGACGATCACCCCTGCCATCAGCTCGGCGAACTGGCGGACCGGCTCGTGCGTGAGCAGGCGGCCCATCGGCAACAGGATGTGCAGGCCGCTGCCGCCGCTCGTCTTGATGTAGGGGGTGATCCCGATCTCCTCGCAGAGATCGCGGATGGCCAGGGCGATGCGCACCACGTCGGCGAAGGGGGCCGTCTTCGGATCGAGGTCCAGGATGCACCAGTCCGGACGGTCGATCGCTTCCACGCGGCTCGACCAGATGTGGAAGGGGATCGCTCCCAGGTTCACCAGATAGAGCAGGCCGCCGAGGTCGTCGCAGAGGATGTAATCGATCTCCCGCTCCTCGCTCTGCAGCTTGAGCGTGCGCAACTGGGGAGGCGCCTTCTCCGGCGCGTTCTTCTGGAAAAACGATTTGCCGGTGATGCCGTTCGGATAACGGTCGAGCACCAGGGGGCGGTCGCGCAGGAACGGGAGCATCCAGGGGGCGACGGCCTGGTAGTAATCGAGCAGATCGCCCTTGGTGTAGCCCTCGTCCGGCCAGAAGATTTTATTGAGGTTGGTGAGCTTGATGGCGGGGGTGGGGTCCACGGCCACGGTTTCCTCCTCTTCGCGCTCCTCTCCCGGACGGAAACATTCGTCGGGGGTCTTGTCGTCGCGGACGCGCAGGAAGACAGGCTGGCGCAGGTGCCCTCCTTCGGTCCACTCCTTGTAACGGACCTCCACCACCATCTCGGGCTCGACCCAGACGGCGCCCCGGACGTCGCCCACGGGCACGGGCGGGGCGGCGCGGCGGAGGGGGGTGAGGCGGGCGCGGATCGCTTTGTCGTCCTCGCGGTTGAAGCCGGTGCCCACGGTGCCGGCGTAGGCCAGCCCGTCGCCGTCGCGCACCGCGAGATGGAGCCGGCGGAGCCCCGTGGCGTCCTCGAAGCCGACGACGGCGAAGTCGGCGCTCTGGTCCACCCGCACCTTCAGCCAGTCCGCCGAATAGCCGGCGCGGTAGGGGGAATCGGCCCGCTTGGCGACGATCCCCTCCAGCCCCATCCCCGCCACGGCGGCGTAGAGCTCCTCTCCCCTTTCGGGGATCTCGTCGGAGAGGCGGAGCCAGTCGCCGCCGGGCGGGAGCACCCGGCGCAGGATCTCCCGCCGGGCGTGGAGGGGCAACGGCCGGAGGTCGAAATCCTCGAAGCCCAGGAGGTCGAAGACGAAGAAGGTGGCGGGGCTCGCCGCGGCGGCGTGCTGGACGTCGGCCAGCCGGGTGCGCAGACCCCGGCGTTGCAGCCGCTGGAAGTGGGGCTTGCCCTCCTCGTCGAGCACCACGGCCTCGCCGTCCAGGATCACCCCCTGGAACGGCAGGGCGGCGACGGCGTGGACGAGCTCGGGGAAGATGCGGGTGGCGTCGGCGCCGCTCTTGTAGAACAGCCGCGCCTCCCCCGCGCCGCCGGCAGCGATCATGCGGAAGCCGTCGTACTTGAGCTCGAAGACCCAGCCGGGACGGCTGAACGGACGGTCGGCGGTCTCCGGCTTCATCGGCCGCAGGGCTTCCGGGTCGACCGTGGCGCGGGGGGCGCCGAGCCGCTCGAGCTCCGCGCGGATCTCGCGCTCCGGACCGGTTCCGGCTTTGCGTGATTTGACGGGCGCTTTCAATGCAGGGAAATCACCTGGAAACGTTAAATAGACAGGGCCGCTGAACGTTGTGATGCGGAGTGATCAATTTCCGGTAAATCCGCTCCAGCCCAGCGATTCGATGTTATATTACGCCTTATGAGCGCCCGACCCTTCGCCTCCGGAATGATCTCCTTCGGCCTCGTCACGATCCCGATGAAGCTTTATTCTACGGGAGAGAGCGCGGCCGGCATCCAATTTAACATGCTGCACAAGAAGTGCAGGTCCCGGTTGAAGCAACAGTACGTCTGTCCCGTCGACAACGAGGTCGTGGGAAGAGAAGATATTGTCAAAGGTTATGAATACTCCAAGGGGCAATATGTTCTCTTTACGGAAGAGGAGCTGAAGGCTCTGGTCCCGGAGCCGACGAACGCGGTGGAGATCACCGAGTTCGTGCCGCTCGAGCAGGTCGATCCGATCTATTACGAAAAGTCTTACTACATCGGTCCCGACAAAGGGGGCGACAAGCCCTACCGGTTGCTGGCCGAGGCGATGAAGCAGACGAACCGGGCGGCGCTGGCCCGCTACGTGGCCCGCGGCAAGGACCAGTTCGTGCTGCTGCGGCCGTTCGGGGAGGGGTTGATCATGCAGCAGCTCCGTTACTCGGACGAGCTGCGTCCGTTCTCCGAGGTGCCGGTCGGCGCGGCCGAGGTCAAGGAGCCGGAGCTCAAGCTGGCCATCCAGCTCATCGAGCAGATCGCCACCGAAGAGTTCCACCCCGAGACGTACGAGGACACCCAGCGCATGCAGGTGCGGTCGCTGATCGACCGCAAGGTGCAGGGCGAGGAGATCACCGCCGCGCCGGCGCCGGAGCCGAAGGCGCAGGTGATCGACCTGATGGCGGCGCTGAAAGCGAGCCTCGCCGCGGCCAAGCCGCAGCAGTCGGCCGAGCCGGTCTCGATCGCCGACCGCAAGCCGGCGAAGCGTTCCGCCCGGGCCGCGGCCGAGCCCGTGGCGATCAACGACGAGGCGCCGAAAAAAAAGAGCTCAAAGAGGTAAGCCCGCCGGGTTACACTGAGAGCGATGAACCGGTCTTCCGCTCTCCAGCAGCCCGGCGAGCTCGACCGCCCGCCGTCGCCCAGCGGCTATTCGACCAAGGACGTCGCCGCCCTGCTCGGCCTCTCCGCCGAGCAGGTCCGTTCCTATGTGCGCGCCGGCTTCCTCTCTCCCGTGCAGGGGCCGCGCGGCGAGTACTACTTCTCCTTCCAGGACCTCATCCTCCTGCGCACCGCCAAGGGGCTGCTCGCCGCCCGGGTCCCCCGGCGGCGCGTGCGTCTGGCGCTCCAGAACCTGCGCGAGCAGCTACCCGAAGACCAGCCGCTCACCGGCGTCCGCATCTCGGCCCAGGGGCATCACGTGGTGGTGCGCGACGGCAGCGACGTGTGGAATCCGGAATCCGGCCAGGCGGTCTTCGACTTCGAGCTCGCCGAGCTGGCGCGGGAGGCCTCGACGCTCCCCCTGCACACGCCGGAGACGAAGCCGGACGAGCCCGAGGGGGCGGAGGACTGGTACGAGCGCGGCAGTGAGCTCGAGGAGGTCGCGCCCGAGGAGGCGATGGCGGCGTACCGGCAGGCCCTGGAAATCGCTCCCGGCCTGGCGGACGCGCACGTGAATCTCGGACGGCTCCTCCACGAGCGGGGGGAGACGGCCGCGGCCGAGCGGCATTACCGTCTGGCCCTCGCCGCCCGGCCGGAGGACGAGACCGCCGCCTTCAATCTCGGCGTCGCCCTCCAGGATCTCGGCCGGCTCGCCGAGGCCACCGAGGCGTACGAGAAGGCGCTGGAGATCGACCGCGACCTCGCCGATGCCCACTACAACCTCTCCGGTCTCTACGAGCGGCTGGGCCAGCCCGAGGCGGCCTTCCGCCACCTGCGGACGTATAGGACGCTGATTCAAGGCGGATAGCTACACAGGCGGGGAGCTCCGGAATTCGGGGAGAGGGGTCTCCCAAAAAAGACGACCCCTCTCCCAAAAAAGACGAAGGGTTCCCCAGAAAGACGGAGCCCCGTCCAAAAAGGGAGAGGGGTCTCCCAAAAAAGACGGGAGCCTCTCCCAAAATGGACGAGGGGTTCCCCAAAAAAGACGAGGGGCCGCCCGTGACCTGCGCCGCCTGCTGGATTCCTGATCTAATTCCCTCCCGCCACATACCCCAAAGCCCGCAGCTCCTCCTCCTCCCTCGGCGACAGCTTCGGCTGGTGGCCCGTCGATTTCCCCGGCGGGACCTCCGCGCCGTTGGCGGCCATCCAGGCGTTCTTGAGCTGGCGGGCCATCTGGTTGACCTGGCGGGGATCGTCCAGCGGCTGGACGCCCTTCGGGGTCCAGCGCAGGAGGGTGAGCCGCGGGAGATCGCCGCGGCGGCCGGTGACGGGGAGGACGACCTCGAACTCCTTCTCCAGCCGGTCGAAGATCGCCTGCATGGGCTCGGTCAGCGGCGGCACGGGCTGGCCGCCGATGCCGGCGTAGCGGGCCCGGTAGTAGTCCGGCTCCGGATTGCCGAAGCGGCTCTCCCAGAGGAGCTGCAGATCCCCCTGCACCAGCGAGAAACGGTTGACGCCGTTGCCCAGGTAGAGCTCGGAGAGGGCGCCCTTGTCGAAGGGCTGGAAGAAGCTGGGTGACGCGCCCGGCTCCGTCTTGCCGCCGGCGGCCTCGATCAGCGTGGGGGCCACCCGCACGTTGGCGGGCCGGGCGGCCGGCATGGCGAGCCGTCGCGGGAACCCCTGCGGCAGCTTGATCACCAGCGGCACGTCCACCAGCACGCGCCCGAGATTGCCGCCGTGGGCGATCTGGCCGTTCTCCTTGAATTCCTCCCCGTGATCGGCGGTCACCACGAGGAGGGTCTTTCTCCACTGCCCGCTGTGCTTCAGGGCGGCGATGAGGCGGGTGAGCACCTGGTCCGCGTAGGCGGCGTTGAGCTGGTACATGGCCCGGAAGATCCGCTCCTGGCCCGGCGGCAGCTTCACGGCGGGGTCGTAGTAGGGCTCGAGGTCGAGCGGCCGGACGTCCCGCGGGAGATCGGGTGGAACCTCGTCGAGCCGGTCGAGGAGGGAGTCGCGGCGGGAGTACGGCGCGTGCGGCGCCAGGATGTGGATCCAGACGAAGTCCTTCCCCCCCTTGAGATCCCCGAGATAGCGCTCGGCCCGCTTCCCCTCCCGGAGGTTGTAGAACTCGTCGAACCCCTGGTTGTAGCCGAACGCGGCGTCCAGCCAGTGGTTGGAGCGGAAGGCGGCGGTGCGGTAGCCCGCCTGCTTCAGCGACTCCGGCAGGGTGACGAAGCGCGCGTCGAGCACCGAGCGGTCGCCCGCCCAGCTCCGCGCCCGCCAGGGCTGGAAGCCGGTGAAGAGGGCCGCCATCGAGGGGACCGTCCAACTCGACGGCGAGACCGCGCGGCCGGCCCAGGTGGCCTCCCTGGCGAGCGCGCTCAGGGTGGGCATGACCTTTGGAGGACCACCGAAGGCGCCGACGGCGTCCGCCCGCAGGGCGTCGATGGTGATCAGCACGATCGGACCATGGTGGACCGGCGCCGCGGGCGGGCGCGCGCAGCCCGTGGCGATCAGGCAGAGGAGGATCGGAATCAGTGGTTTATGGATTCTTCTTGACGGCAAAGCGGAATTTCTCCCTCCGGCGGCGGGTTCCGGAGATGCGGTAGGATACCCCACGTGCGCACGCCACCCCTCCACCTGCTGGGAGGAGCTTTCACCCTCCTCCTCTGTATAGCCGTCCCTGTGCTCGGCCAGGACGAGCCGTTGCAGGCGTTCCGCGACGGCGAGGCCCTGACACTGCTGCCGGCGCTGTCGGCGGACAGTGGCGCCCGCATCGAGCTGCCCGGGGGCCGCGCGCTCTCCGTGGCGCTCCCCGAGCGGGCCGAGGTCTCCGCCTTCGCGGCGATCGACGGCGGCTGGGTGGCGGCCGGCAGTGTGCCGGACGCCACCGGCGGGCGCAAGCTGTTCCTTTTGCGTGGCAACGACAGCGCCTCCCGGCCCATGGCGGAGCCCCCGGGTCAGGAAGGGAAACTGCGCCGCGGGCCCGTGCTCCTGGTGGACGGCGGCCGGCTGGCCGGCCTCGCCTGGCTGGAGGGGGACGGCGATCGCACTCTCTCCGTGCGCGCCTCCGTCTGGAACGGCAAGCGCTGGCAGACGCCCGAGCGCGTCTCCTTCCCGGGACCCGGGAGCCAGCTCGCCCTGACCGGCGCCGTGCTGGCCGACGGCTCCTGGCTGCTCGCCTGGAGCGCCTTCGATGGACAAGACGACGAGATCGTCTGGGCTCGCCGCCAGGGGGACGCCTGGCAGCCGGTGCAGCGCCTCACCGACAACTCCGTGCCCGACATCACCCCGGCCCTCACCGCCACCGCGGACGGCGGCGCCCTGATCGCCTGGAGCCGCTTCGACGGAACCGGCTACCAGATGCGGCTGGCCCGTTTCGACCGTAGCGGCTGGAGCGGCGAGCACCCCGCCGCCGCCTCGGGCTCGCTCTACCCCACCTTCCTCGGCCCCTCGCGGCTGCTCTATCTGGACGCCGCGGCGCCGCGCTCCTGGTCGGTGCTCGACCTCGACGCCCAGGGTCGGGTGAAGGCCAAGGCCTCGGTCTCCTCGACGCTGGAGCGGCCGGCGGTCGCCTTCGAGGGGAATCAGGTGCGGATGCGCTGGCCGGCCGCGAAGCGGCAGGCCACGGCCACGATGGAAAGAGCCCAGTGAGATTCCAGCGCGCCACCGCCGCCGCCTTCCTCCTGGGCGCCATCCCGATGCTCGCTTCGGCGCAGACCACGTCGAAGACCTATCTCGCCTTCGGCGACAGCATCACCTTCGGGATCGGAGACGATCCGGCGCGCACGAATCCAGGGTATCCGCCGCGCCTCCAGTCGCTCCTGGTGACGGCCGGCGTGAACGCCACGGTCTCCAACCAGGGCAACCCCGGTGAGAAGACTCCCGACGGCCTCACCCGCCTCGACTCTGTGCTCGCGAATGGCAAGGCGGGGGACGTCCTCATCCTGATGGAGGGGACGAACGACATCAACAAGTCGATCTCGATGGAGACGACCATCTTCAATCTGGACACCATGGCCGGCAAGGCGGAGGCGCTCGGTCTCAGCGTGATCCACGCCACGGTGATCCCCCGTCCGCCCGACGCCAAGGTCGATCCCGACAACCTGCTGACCGAGCAGCTCAACGGGCGCATCCGCAACCTCGCGGGGGTGCGCGGGCGGAAAGAGGCCGATCCCAACGAGGTCTTCCGCAATCTGCCGAACCTCTTCAGCGGCTTCTACAGCAACGCGCCGGACGATCACGTGGGGCACCCCAACGCCGCCGGGTACGACATCCTCGCGCGGGTCTTCTACGACGTGATCCGGGGGGCCGACACCGTCTCGCCCGTGCCCGGCATCATCAATCCGGTCAACGGCGCCACCAACATCAAGCCGGACGCCACGATCCAGGTGGACGTCTGGGATTTCGGCGCCGGCATCGACCTCGCCAACACCTTCCTATTGGTGAACGGCCAGCCGGTGACCGTCACGCCCCAGGGCACGGCGCTCCACGCCACGCTCACCTACCAGTCCACCACGCCTTTGAGCGGCACCGTGACCGTGGGCCTGCGCTCGCGCGACCTCGCCACCCCGCCCAACACGATCGACCGCCAGCTCGCCAAATTCACCATCCAGGGGACGATCACCGGGCTGCAGGGGGACGTCAACGGGGACAACCGGGTGGATGGCATGGACCTCATCCTCTTCGGCCTCCACTTCGGAGCCCTGCGCGGCACGGCCAACTACAGCGCCGCCGCCGATTTCAACAGCGACGGCGTGGTCGACGGGCTGGACCTGGCGATCCTGGCGGCGAATTTCGGGCAGACGAAGCCGTAAATACCGCCCCTCCGGGGCGGTCCCTCACTCCCCAACCCCTCTCTCCCATCCCTCCACCCGCCCACCGGGGAGAGAGGGGCTTCAAGACATTCTTCGGCAAGCTTCTCCCTCTTCTCCCCGGTAGGGTGGGTGGAGGGATGGGAGAAGAGGGCCGGGGTGATGAGGGGCCAACCGGCCGGGTACGCCAACTCTGCCGGCTAGTTCCCCACGTACCCCAGCGCCTTCAGCGCCCGCTCCGTCTCGCCGTTCACCTCGTCCTCATCCCCCAAGGCCCGGGCCTTCTGCATCCAGGCCACGAGGTCCCTCCGGAGCCGGCGGACCTCCTCGGTCCTGGTGGCGGCGAGGTTCTTCATCTCCAGCGGGTCCGCGGAGAGGTCGTAGAGCTCGAAGCCCCCGGTGGGCGAGTCGGCGGCCCGGGAGCTCTTGCCGCCGGAATTGAAGAC